>NZ_RAWD01000479.1:0-5248 GCF_003612065.1 Corallococcus sp. CA047B | reverse complement strand
CAGATGGGTATAAGAGACAGACTCGGGGGAGAAGTGGGCGGGGGCGCTCGATGGGCGCGACGTGTGGGCGCTGGCGCTCGTGGGGCTGGTGCTGGTGAGCCTGGGGGTGGAGGTGGCCTACGCGGCGCTGTTCCACCGGGCCGTCGAGGGACGCACCACCGGCGAGGACGGGGTGTGGTTCGCGGACGCGGAGCAGGAGCGCTTCCGGCGCATCAACCGGCTCACGCTCGCGCTCAATGTGCCGCTGTATGTGGGGCTCGCCGTGCTGCTCGCGATGGGAATTGGAGGGTGAGGCGTCACACCACGGGCTGACGCCAGGCGCGGGACAGGTGGCTGGAGCCTCGCTCGTTGAAGCGGCGGATGAGTTCTTCACAGCCGTGTTTGCCGTGCTCCAGCAGGTACTCGAGCTCCGCGGGCATCAGGGTCTTCACGGTGACGAGGCGGACTTCTCCGTCGGGCATCGTGAAGTGGGTGGGGAGGCTGGGGGTGTCCATGCCCAGCAGCAAGCCCACCCGGCCGTCCTTTGTCAGGAGGGTTTCGGGCATCCGCTGCCCGTCCACCTCCATGGACAGGAAACCCGTCCTCACCGTCTCGCGCACCCTCTCGTGCTCCGCGAGTTCGTTGCCGATGTGCTCCAGGATCAGTTGCTGCCAGCAGCTCGACACGTCCGCGACGGGTTCATCCGTTTCCAGCGCGAGCTCCACGCCGAAGCCCACGGAGGGTTCCACGCGGGCTGCGTAGAAGTCGGACAGGCCGTCCGTCACGAAGAGGGTGCGGCCTTCCGGTCGGCGGATGACGCGCCAGACCTGGCGTCGTGCCGGCCAGCCTCCCCCGACGACCGGGGGAATGATGAACCGTTCTTCGAGCGTGCCCAGCGTGGCCCAGAAGGCGTCGCGGGCTGTTTCCGTCCGATCGTAGAGCTTCCTGAGCTTGAGCCGTCGTTCGCGCTCCTCAGGGGTAACGGAGCTGGGGCCGGTGACTTCTTCGAACTGCACCCCCGTGACACCCGCACGCTCCAAGGCGTCCTTGATGTCCTCGGAGACAATGATCGCACCCGTCCATCCCCTGGTGCGAAACACCTTCGCATCCCCCACCTTCGTCGTGTCGATGCGCATGTCATAGACCGACCGGTAGGATCCGGTCTTCTCTGGGCGCCCATCCTCCGGCTTCCAGTACGACACCTCCGCGGACTGTTGATCATCAATGCATTGGATCAGCTTCGTGACAACGAGGATGCAGTACGGCTCGGCTTGTCCGTCGACATCGACTGGAATCACCTGCACGGCGTCAGGCGCCAGCTTCGTGAAGATGTTCGCCACCCGCTGATGCACGATGGGCGCTGCTCCAACGCTTGTCTGGGAGAACTCGAGTGGTGTGCCAGGATGATGGACAGGGATTCGGAGCCGCTCCTCGACTCGAACGGCACAGCCATCCGCGAACTGCCAGATGTCATCGATTTCCTGCCCCTGTGAGTTCGTGGCCTCGTCTAGAAACCAGCGTTCCTGAATGCTCATGTCATCGGACAGTTCGAAGTATCGCGTCGTCATGGCCAAGGTCCGTCAGTCCCGAACAATCCATTGATTGAGCTGGCTGCCCGTTTCAAGCAGTTCTCTCGCCAGGGATTGGAGTGCCTTCTCCAGTTCGCCTCGACACTGCTCGATACTCCGACATCTTCCTAGCGCATCCTTCAGGCGTTTATAGACGACGGCATGGTACTGCTGAGGGTGGGGACCTTTGTGGCCCGGGATGCGGACTCGGTTCGCCTGGTCGTCCAGCGACATGCCTGCTCGGTCAAAGAGTTTCTGAAACTTGGGCGACCACGGGCCCCCATTGTGCGTCGCCTCCCACCACTTGTTCGTGGCGATGTGGTGCTCGTGGCCCTCGACTGCAGCGGCGTTCGGCCCCTGGGCCGCCATCGCCACAGCGCCCGGTGCCAGCTCAAGCGTCACCACGCCGCTCGACGCCACCGCCACCGCGCGCACCTGCCCGGCCGCCGCGAGGCTGAAGCCTCCCTGCTCCGCGCCCACCACCGCCGCCTGCGCCGCCCCCGGCAGCGTCGCCATCCTCGCCGCCAGCGTCTGCGCCGTGCCCCCCAGCGCCGCCATCGTCAGCATCACGAAGGCCCTCGCCGCCTGCTTCCCCATCACCTTCCCGTACTGCTCCCCCGCGTCCCGGATGCCGTCGAAGTCCCTCGCCTCCTTCACCCGCTCCGCCAGCAGCCTCCATCCCTGGATGAGGCTCCACACCGTGTCCCAGCCCAGGTACCCAATCAGCCCCACCGTCAGCACCGCCGCGATGCCCTTCGACAACAGTGGCTCCGGCGCCAGCCACAGCCCCAGGTACACCGCCCCCGTCGTCGCCAGCATCACCCCCATCGCTTCCGGGTCCACCATCCCCTCCAACGCGCTGGCCGTCTCCTCCCACACCGAGTCCAAGGCGATGCGGAAGGCCAGCGTGCGCTTGCCCTCCTCCTCCAGCCTTGGCCCCTCCTCCAGCAGGTGCAGGCAGTCTCCCGTCAGCTTCTTGCGCACGCACCAGCGCCCGTAGGCCGCCTCCAGCGCCGTGCCTTCCTCCGGCGCTTGCGTCACGCGCACGCGGCCCCGCCTGGGGTCCTCCAGCGCGACGAGTCCCAGGGATGCACGCGGGCGCCGGGCCTCCAGCCCCAACAACCGCAGCGCCTCCGTCCTGGGATGCACCGTCACCCGCGCACCGGGGGCCAGACTCCGGACCGCCTCTCCGAAGGCCCTGCCCTCCAGCGCCACCGGCGCCGTCCGCGTGCGCGGCGTGTACTCACGGGGCGGCCCTTCCCCCGTGTCCAACCGCCACGTCCGCGACGTCGCACAGCCCGTCGCGAACACCACCCATACCAACACGGCTGCCCAGCGCGGCATCATTCACGTCCCGAGCTCAGCGCCCCCTGTCTTCAAAGAGCGGAGCCCGGGAGTATGAAGACGCTCAGCCCTGGAGCGCCACGCCCAGCTCCGCGTCTCCATGCAACAGCCACGTCCTCGCGGCGGACTCCTGCCAGAAGCGACGGAGGATCTTGTCCGTCCCACTCCCCGACGCCACCCGGTTGAGCTGCAGCGCGACGATCTGGTTCTGCACCAGCTCCGCCACCCGCGTCACCCCGGAGCGCAGGCCGTACTCCTGCACCCGACGGATGAGGTCCGCGGCCTCCGGCGACGCGGGCCGGAACGTGCGCAGATCGGCTTCAATCTTGATGGCCTGTCCCGCCACCGTGTCCGTCGCGGCCTTCAACTCCACCACGAAGCGTTGCATCTCCTCCAACCGGATGTAGCCCTCCAGGGCGAAGCTCACGATGGACTCAGCTGGATTCACGTCGATTCGATACATCGGACGCCCCCTTCGTGAAGACTTCATCACCCATCCGGCCCGCGACCGCCAACGGTCCACGGGACGAGCCATCCATTCAGGACTCCACGGCAAGCTCCTCCAGAAGGAGGGCCAGCCCCCTCGCTGCCGCGGCCTGACGGACCGCCCTCCGGTCTCCCGTGAACAGATGGCGCTCCACCACCGCCGGCTTCCCCCGCCGCTGCACCGCCACGAACACCAGGCCCACGGGCTTCTGCTCCGTCCCGCCCCCAGGCCCCGCGATGCCGGTCTCCGCCACGCCCCAGTCCGCCCACGAGCGCTCCAGCGCCCCCGCCACCATCGCGCCCACCGCCTCCGCGCTCACCGACCCGTGCGCTCGCAACAGCGCCAGCGGCACCCCCAATTGCTCCCCCTTCGACTCGTTCGAGTACGGCACGAAGCCGCGCTCCACCACCGCCGACGCCCCCGGCACGTCCGTCAGCGCCGCCGTGATGAGCCCTCCCGTGCACGCCTCCGCCAACACCACGCGCACGTTCAATTCACGGCAGCGCGCAATCACTCGCGGCGCCAGGGCCTCCAGGTCGCTCATGAGCGCTCCCCGGGCACCGCCGCCAGCACCGCCACCAGCACGTCGCTCCGGAAGGTGATGCCCACCGTGCCCTCTTCCGCGCGCAGCCCCACCGCCGGGTGCACGCCCGACGGACACACCGCCTCCATGGCGCCCCTCGGCCGGAAGCCCGCCTTGCGCAACCGCTCCCACCAGACGAGCGCCGTCTCGTGGCGCTCGCACCGCTCCCGCTCGTTCACCGTGCCCACGATGTCATCCACCTCCCGGCCGAAGAACCGCTTGATGGCGCGGCGATCTCCCGCTGGCACCTCCAGCGTATCCAGCAACTGGAACACGCGGGAGAAGTGATGCCACGCATTGGCCAGCCGCTCGCGCGCCGGGGCGCGGTGGTGGTCCACGTTGGGCTCGCACAACACCACCCCCACCGGCCCCAGCGAGGCAATGCTCGCGAGCACCGCGTCGCGCGGCTCGACGTGCTCGGAGGCCCCGTCCACCACGTGGTGCAGCGCGAACGCCGCGTTCACCACCAGCGGCCGGCGCACGCTTCGCAACGCGGACCACACCGCCGGGTCCAGGTCCTCCACCGGTGACTCCAACCCCACGAACTCCAGCGACAGCCCCACCTCCTCCGCCACCGCCCTCAGCGCGCCGTGCGCTTCCCGCAGGCTGGCCCCGCTGGGGTCCACGCCCACCACCGACAGGTGCTTCGGCAGCGCTCCCGCCTTCGCCAGCACGCGCAGCAGGTTGCACTCCTGGCGCCCCTGGCCGATGCCCACGTCCAGCAGCGTCGCCTCGTCGTGGCCCCGCAGGAACTCCAGGAGCAGCGTGTTCGCCACCGCGTCCGCCGTCGAGGCCAGGGGCAGGTGCTTCATCAACTGCCGGAACAGGTCGATCTGCGGCGCGCCTCCGTCCAGCTCCGAGGCCCGGTACGGATGCAGCGCCCCCGTCGCCCCCTCCAACCTCCGCGACAGCGCCGTCGCGAACACGCCGTAGTTCTCGTCCTCCGCCACCCGCTCCACATCCAGCAACCGGTACAGCCCCGCCAAGGTCTCCACCGCCTCCACCGTCCGTGATGACAACGCATGGTCCATCGCCTGGAGCAGCAGTTCATCCTTCGGCGTGCGCATGCGTCCTCCCTCGGGAAACCTTGGCCGCGGCTTCCGTTCGACTTGAAAAACTGTAACGACCCCCCTGTTCTCCACTCCAGGGGCAGGCACCGCGGGCGCGTGTCCCGGGCGTTGAAGACAGACACGGTGGCGGAGTCGCTGGCCACGGCCTGGGACACGAAGGTGAAGCGCGCGCCGGAGCTGATCAACCGCGCGCTGATTCTCTGCGCGGACCACGAAC
>NZ_RAWD01000478.1:0-5278 GCF_003612065.1 Corallococcus sp. CA047B | reverse complement strand
ACGGAAGGGGGAGCGGTCACGGCCGGGCAGCATAGCAGCCAGCCTCCGCTCCCGGGGCTCCGGTGGGTCGCAAACAGGCCAGGGGCTTCGGGATGGGGTAGCCTTCCCACCATGGTGCGTAGCCCTCTCTTCGCGGCAATCCTCCTGGCCTTCACCGTCGGCTGTGCCTCGCAGCGCCTCTCCGGCGCGGATCTGGATCGAGTCCAACGGCCAGCCTTCATCTCCCGCATCGAGGATGGCGCGGGGCCCAAGAGCCTCGTGTTCCGCGAGGACGGCGCCTACTCCAGCAAGCTCAAGAAGCTGGAGGACAAGGAGGCGGACCGGCGGCTCACCGTGAAGCTGCAGCAGGCGGTGACGCGCTTCGAGCTGTCGGAGCGCCTGCGCGTCACCACCCTGTCCCGTCTCCCGGAGGAGGCCCCGTGGACGGACGCGGTGGATCCCGCCCGGGTCGCCACCTCGCTGGAGAGCTTCCTCGTGGAGGAGGTGCCCGCCAACGCCCCGGACTATGACTTGATGGCCCCGCTGGGCGCGGACACCATCGTGGAGTTCGTCATCCAGGACTTCGGCATGCGCAGCGAGGACGGGCACGCCGGGGCCTACCTCAAGGGTTACGGGCGGATGTTCCGGCTGGATGGCCGCTCGGAGCTGTGGCGCCGGCCGTTCGACATGGACGCGGTGGACCAGGGCGCGCCGCACCTGGACCCGTTCAAGGTCGGCAAGGAGCCGGAGCTGTTCCGCCTGGCGATGACCGCGCTCCTGGACAAGGTGGCGGACATGTTCGTGAAGGACCTGACGCCGACCAACCGCAAGGGCGCCGCCCCCACCGGTGACGCGACGCCGGACACCGTGCCCTCCGCCGTCACCCCGTCGGCCGCGCCTCCGCCGATTCCTGCCCCGCCCGAGCGCCAGCTTCCCCCGGGCGAGCTGCCGGATCCGGACGCCTGACGCTCAGGGAAAGAGGGCGTGCTCGGCCAGGAGCACGCCCAGCCCGACGACGAAGCTGATGAGGGTGACGGGCACCCCGACGCGCAGGTAGTCGACGAAGCCCATGCGCACCTTGCCGCGCGCGGCCTCGAAGACGATGAGGTTCGCCACGCTGCCGACGAGGGTGAGGTTGCCCGCGAGCGTGGAGCCCAGAGCGAGCACGTGCCACGCCAGCTCCGGTTGCTGCATGGCGGGCACCCACGCGCGGGCGAGCATCACGAAGGGCACGTTGCTGAAGAGGTTGGAGGCCACGAGCGTGAGGAACGCGAAGCCCAGCGTTTCGCGCCACGGAGGCCCGGCCATCAGCGGGGAGAACACCTGACGGATCGCCTCCGCCCAGCCCTCCTTGTTCACCCCGTGCACGACGACGAAGAGGCTGGCGAAGAAGAGCAGCAGCACCCAGTCCACGCGCTCCAGCGCCTCGCGCGACTCGTGTCCGGACAGGGACATCACCAGCACGCCGCCCGCGAGCGCGCTCCAGCTCATGGGCAGGCCCACGAAGAACGCCACCACCACTCCCAACAGGCTCCCGAGCGCCAGTGCGAGCAGCCTGCGGTCCACGTCGAGCGGGGGCGGGTGCGTGTCGAAGCGCGCGGTCGGCAGTTGCTTGCGGAACAGGTAGAGGAGCGCGACCGCGACGATGACGGTGGAGATCAGCGCGGGCAGGGCCATGTACCCGGCGAACCGCGCGTAGCCCAGACCGGACGCGCCTTGAATCAGCATGTTCTGCGGGTTGCCGGTGAAGGTGGCCACGGAGCCGCTGTTGCTGCCCATGCACACGGCGAGCAGGTACGGCACGGGGGGCAGGCGCGCGTCCTCCACCACCACGAGCACGAGCGGCGTGAGGAACAGGCACACGGTGTCGTTGACGAGGAACGCGGACAGCACGGCGCTGACGAACGTGACGGCCACCAGCAGCAGTCGGGGCGTGTGGGCGACCCGCAGGGCCTTCGCTCCGGCGGCGCGGAAGAAGTTCGCCTGCGCCAGGTACGCGGCCAGCAGCATCATCCCCAACAGCAGGACGAGGGTGTCCATGTCGATGGCCTGCTGGCCCCGGTCCGCGCTGTGGCCGAACACCTCCGCGGGCGTGACGACCCCGACGACGACCATCAGCGTGGCGCCCAAAAGCGCGCCTCCGGGACGGTCCAGTTTGACGAAGGGCAGCCGTGCCCCGGCGATGAAGATGTACGTGAAAAGGAAGATCGCGAGCGCCACGGGCGCGGGACACTAGGACGCGCCCATGAGGCAAGTCGAGGCTTGGAGTGGGCACGCCAGAAACGGAGCCCAGGGGGCTGCCTCGCCGCCTGCTGCTCGCCCAAACCTGTCCGACAGTCGGACAGGTTCGCGCGATGCGCCACCCCTAGGGGGCCTCATTCACCAAGACCTCCTTGGGGTGAATCCACACAATGCGCGGGGGAGCCGCTTCCGTGGACACCCCCGATGTCGCGGTGGAAACCTCAAAGGTTCTGAGATGATGGACTTTTAAGGTTCATTACGCTCAGACTCACAGGGGCCCTGTCGCTCTTGCCCCTTGAGGAGTCATGCCCACCTCCACCACCGACGCGCCGGTGAGTACCCGGCCGGCACCGCGCCGGAACGCCTTCCCGCCCACGCCCGACAAGCCGAGGCCCCTCTTCACCGTGGATGGCATCCGCTATGAGGCCATCCGCGAGTTGATGCTGATGCAAACGGGGGAGCAGCTCCTGCTTGCCCGGCGCTACTCGGAGAAGGGCGATGAGCTCCCCGGTCTCTGCTTCGTCCGCAGGCTCGCCAACCCCTCCACCTTCATGCGCCGCACTCGGCTCGGGGAGGAGATTCAACTGGCCTTCCGCCTCCGTCATCCGGCCATCGCGCAGGTGTTCCACCGCAAGGTGCACCTCGATGCCCTGCACGTCGTCATGGAGTGCGTGGAGGGGCCTTCTCTGGAGACGCTGGTGAGCGCGGGCGTGGCGCGCGGCCGGCCTGTTTCGGAGGCCTTTGCCCTCTATGTCGGCGCGGAACTCGCAGAGGCACTGCACCACGCGCACACCCTGACCCGAGAGGACGGTCAGCCGCTGGGCATCATCCACCGCGACGTCAATCCCCGGCATGTCTACGTGGGGGCGCATGGCGAGGTGAAGTTGATGAACTTCGGCGCGGCCTACTCCCTGGTGATCGAGCGGGAGGAGTCGCCCGCGAGCCTCGTCCGGGGCGACGTGGCCTATGCCTCACCCGAATACCTGGAGCGGCAGCCGCTCACGCCTCGCTCCGATGTCTTCAGTCTGGGCGTGCTGCTGGTGGAGCTCTTCACCGGCAAGCACCCTTTCGATGTGGAGGACGTGCCGCGCAGGCCCCCGGGACTGGCCCCCCTGCATACGGAGATCACTCCCTCGCTGCCGCTGACGCAGATGCGGGTGTTGCTCGCGAGCTTCGGGCCCGAGGAGGTGGAAGCCGCCGTGGAGATGCTTTCTCCAGACGTGAAGGAACTCCTGCACGCGGCGCTCCGGGCCAACCCTGACGAGCGCTTCGCCACGGCGGAGGCCCTGCGCGATGTCATGCGGGTGGCCCTGGCGAGGCGACACCCGGGCTACGGGCGTCAGGAGGCCGCCGCGGAATGGGCCCGGGTGCTGGCCGAAGGCAGCGTGCTTCGCGACGCGGTGGAGTTCGGCGAGGGCGGCCTCTTTCAGGAGGGCCTGGAGGCGCACGAACTGGACGCGCTGGGAAGGAAGTAGCGCGGTCAGCGCGCCAGCGCGGAGGCGACATGGAGGAGGGCGTCCAGGTCCTCCTCCTCCAGCTTCTGGGCAAGGTGGAGGAGGCGTCGCAGCTTCGGCCCCTCTTCTTCCTGGGGCCGCTGGGCCTTTCGCCCACTGGCTTTCGGCGTCAGGCCCATCAACGTCTCGGGTGACACCCGCAGCTCCCGGCAGAGCCGGTAGAGGGAGGGGACGCTGGGCAGCATCTTGCCGCGCTCCAGTCGGCTGTAGACGGGGTGCACCAGCCCGATGCGTTCGGCGACTTCAGCCTGCGTCAGTCCCAGGTGCTCGCGGGCGGCGCGTGCCGCAGTGCCAATGGTAATGGCCAGTTCTTCATTCATGGAGGGTGTGCAGCGTAACCGAGAAGTCCGAACCCGGGCCGTCAGCGAGCCCGAAGGAAGGATGCCATGAGACCACCGCCCGCCATCTGGGCGCCTGGGGCCCAGGTGCTGGGCTACACGCTGGAGCGGCAGCTGGGGCAGGGCGGCTTCGGCACGGTGTACCTCGCGCGGTGTGAAGGACAGCCTTGCGCGGTGAAGCTGCTGCACCTGCCACGCGTGGGCGAGCGGGCGGAGCGCGAGGTCTCCATCCTCACCCGCCTGCACCACCCCAACGTGGTGAGGATTCTGGGACATGGCTACTGGCCGGTGGCGGAGCCGCACTTCGCCGTCATCGCCATGGAGTACGTGGACGGACGCCGGCTGGACGCGTGGGCGGAGGAGGAGAACCCCACCGCACGACAGGTGGCGGACGTGGTGCTGGGCGTGGCGCGGGCGCTCACCGCCACCCACGCGGATGGGGTCGTGCACCGGGACGTGAAGGAAGCCAACGTCATGGTGCGCACCTCGGATGGCCTGGCCAAGTTGGTGGACTTCGGCATCGGCGACTACGAGGGGGCGCGCTCCCTGACGCAGGACATCCTCCCGCCAGGGACGCCGGACTACCGCTCGCCGGAGGCTTGGAGGTTCCTGCGAAGCCACCGGGATGTACCGGGGGCCCGCTTCACGGCGGGCCCTTCGGACGACTTGTGGGCGCTGGGCCTGGTCCTCTACCGGTTGTTGACGGCACGCTTTCCCTTCGACGGTCCGGATGCCCACGCGTTGACGGAGGCCATCCTCACCCTTACGCCCACGCCGCCCCACGAAGCGAACGCCCGCGTGCCCCGGGCCCTGGGTGACGTGTGCCTGCGGCTGTTGGAGAAGACACCCGAGGCGCGCACGTCGAGCGCCCAGACCGTCTGTCAATCGCTGGAGGAGGCGCTGCGCGATGCGGATGCGACGTGGGAGGTGCCACTCTGCGATGCCTACGACGAGGACTCCGCGACGACTGAGGGCGGTGGAGACAGCTTCGAGAAATGGCGGAATCAGCCTCGGCACCGGCCGCGCCGGGGCAAGCGGGCTTCTCCGCGGAAATGGCCAGCGCCGGCCGAGAATGCGGCCCTGGCCGAGGTGGCCGAAGCACCTCTTCAAGGGACCACGGTTCGGGTGTCGCCGCGGATGGGCCGGCCCGCACGTTCCTGGGCGATGCTGGCCCTGGTGCTGGTCGCGATGGGGGCGGTGCTGGGG
>NZ_RAWD01000477.1:0-5281 GCF_003612065.1 Corallococcus sp. CA047B | reverse complement strand
CCCCTTCCCCGCTCCTCCCCCCGGGCCTCCTGGAGCGCCTGCTCGCGGAAGCGATGGGCCGGGGCGCCGACTTCGCGGAGGTGTACGTGGAGCGCACGTCCACCACCGCGGTCGTCCTGGAGGAGTCGCGCATCAAGAGCGCCCAGGTGGGCCTGGTGCAGGGCGTGGGTGTGCGGGTCATCACCGGCGCCAAGGTGGGGTACGCGTACTCCGACGACTGGGATGAGGCCGCCCTGTTCCGGGCCGCGCGCACCGCCGCGATGATCTCCCAGGGCGGCGGCTCCGAGCGCTCCTTCCCCATCAAGCGCGTCGCGGTGCCCAGCCACTACCGGGTGGCGCAGGCCCTGGAGGACGTGGCGGTGGCCCGGAAGACGGCGCTGCTCACCCGCGCGGACAAGGCCGCCCGCGCCTTCGACTCGCGCATCCAGCAGGTGAACGCCTCCTATGTGGATCAGACGCGGCGCATCGCGGTGGCCAACACCGCCGGGCGCTACAGCGTGGACACGCAGGATCAGTCCCGCCTGAGCGTGCACGTGGTGGCGCTGGGCAAGGGCGGCGAGCGGCGCACCGGCATGTACGGCAGCGGCGGCCGGGTGTCCTTCAGCTACTGGGACGGCGTGACGCCGGAGAGCGTGGCGGAGGAGGCCGCGCGTCAGGCCATCGCCACGCTGGGCGCGGTGGACTGCGTGGCGGGCCCGCAGACGGTGGTGCTGGCGCCGGGCTGGAGCGGCATCCTCCTGCACGAGGCGGTGGGCCACGGCCTGGAGGCGGACTTCATCCGAAAGGGCACCTCGCTGTTCGCCGGCAAACTGGGGGAGAAGGTGGCCTCCGACCTGGTGACGGTCATCGACGACGGCACGGTGTCCAACGCGCGGGGCTCCATCAACATCGACGACGAGGGCGTGCCCGGCGAGCGCAAGGTCCTCATCGAGAACGGCGTCCTCAAGGGCTACCTCTATGATCAGCTCAACGCGAAGCTGATGAACCAGCGCTCCACGGGCAGCGGCCGGCGCGACTCGTTCAAGAGCCTGCCCCTGCCGCGCATGACGAACACCTTCCTGGCGCCCGGGGACCACGCGCCGGAGGACATCCTCAAGGAGGTGAAGCGCGGCCTGTACTGCGCCACCTTCGGGGGCGGTCAGGTGGACATCAGCAACGGCAACTTCGTCTTCGAGGTCAGCGAGGCCTACCAGATTGAAGACGGGAAGCTGGGCCGCCCGGTGAAGAACGCCATCCTCATCGGCGTGGGACCGGAGGCGCTGAAGAACATCAGCCGCGTGGGAACCGATCCGATGCCGGACCCCGGCATGGGCATCTGCGTGAAGGACGGGCAGATGCTGCCCGTGGGGGTGGGCCTGCCCACCGTGCGCATCGACAACGTCACCGTGGGCGGCACGAAGGTCGGCTGAAGCCGGCTCTTTTCGAGGGAACGACAACGTGAACTACGAACAGCTCGCGAAGAAGATCGTCCAGCGCGCGGTGAAGCGCGGCGCCAAGCAGGCGGAGGCGTATCTGGAGGTGGGCCGCCAGAGCAGCGTGCGCGTCCGCGAAGGCCAGATTGAGGACCTCACCGAAGCCACCAGCAAGGGCGTGGGCGTGCGCGTCTTCGTCAAGGATCGTCTGGGCTTCGCGTACACCTCCGACTTCACCCCCGCCGGCCTGGAGCGCGTGGTGGACCTGGCCGTGCAGTTGGCGGAGGCCGCCGCGCCCAGCAAGTTGAACGGCCTGCCCACCGCGAAGGACCTGGGCAAGCGGGGCGACACCGGCCTGCTCTTCGACCCGAAGGTCGCGAACCTCCCCGGCGACTGGAAGATCAACGCCGCGTTGGAGGCGGAGCGCGCGGGCCGGGCCGAGGATGCGCGCGTGGCCACGTTCGACTCCGTGTCCGCGGGCGACTTCGTGTCGGAGGTGTACCTGGCCTCCAGCGAGGGCGCGACGGGCGGCTACTCCGGCACGTACGTGTACCTGGTCGCCGTGCCGGTGGCGGCCCAGGACGGGCAGCTCCAGACGGGCTTCTGGCTGGACTACAAGCGCTTCTTCGACGACCTGGAGTCGCCGGAGTCCATCGGCCGGCAGGCCGCGAAGCGCGCCGTGCGCATGCTGGGCGCGAAGTCCGTCAAGACGTGCCAGGTGCCGGTGGTGTTTGATCCGCTGGTGGCCGCGAACTTCGTGCAGAACATCGCCCAGGCCGCGGACGGCAACGCCGTGTACCAGCGCTCCAGCGTCCTGGCCGAGCACGTGGGCAAGAAGCTCGCGGGCAACCACATCACCCTGGTGGATGACGGCCTGCTGCCCCGGGGGCTCGCCACCGCGCCCTTCGACGGCGAAGGCGTCCCCACGCGGCGCACGCCCATCCTGGACAAGGGCGTGCTGTCCGGCTTCCTCTACGACGCCTTCACCGCGCGCAAGGCCAAGGCGCGCACCACCGGCAACGCGTCGCGCGGCTACAGCGCGCTGCCGGGCATCGGCACCACCAACCTCTACCTGGAGCCGGGCACACAGTCGCCGGAGGAGATCATCCGCAAGGTGCCCCGGGGCCTGTACGTCACCGCCCTGCTCGGCCACGGTGCGGATCCGGTGTCCGGCGACATGTCCTGCGGGGCCAACGGCCTTTGGATTGAGAACGGTGAGCTGACGCACCCGGTGCAGGAAGTCACCGTGGCGGGCAACCTCCTCCAGATGCTCAAGGACGTGGACGCGGTGGGAAGCGATCTGCAGTTCCGGGGCGGCTCGGCCGGAGCGCCCACTGTCCGCTTCCGACAGCTCACCGTCTCCGGAGCGTAGCCCGCGAAGCTTCGTGGCCTACGCTGACGGCCCTCCACGCTCCAGCAAGGAGGGTCCGTCCGCATGGCCGCGAAGTCCCCCCGCAAGTCCGCTCCCGCGAAGTCGAAGTCGGCCACCCCGCGCAAGCCCCGGCGCAAGAAGGCCGAGCCGAGGTCGCGGGGCCTCTCCGCCGCGGACGTCGCCAGCGAGTCCGTCGCCTTCCCGGACGAGCTGCTCCAGGCGGTGCGCCAGGACGGCGGAGAAGTCCTGGCCGTGTACCGCGACCCGCTGGGCGGACACCCCGTCGTCTTCGCCGTGCTGCCCATCGACAAGGTGGAGCCCACGCCCTACCAGCGCGACCTGTCCGAGCCCCACGTGAAGCGGCTCGCCACCGCGATGGAGCGGTTGGACCGCTTCCTGGACCCCGTCATCGCCGTGCGCGTGCAGGGCCACTACTGGACGCCCAACGGCAACCACCGCCTGCACGCGAGCCGCATGCTGGGCGCGAAGTCCATCGTCGCGCTGCTCTTGCCGGAAGAGGACGTGGCCTATCAAATCCTCGCCCTCAACACGGAGAAGGCCCACAACCTGAAGGAGCGCTCGCTGGAGGTCATCCGCATGGCGCGGGGACTCGTAGGCGCGGGCCGCCCGGGCAAGGAGTCCGCCTACGGGCACCTCTTCGAGGAGCCGTCCTTCCTCACCCTGGGCGCCACCTACGAGAAGCGCCCCCGCTACTCCGCCGGCGCCTACCACCCGTTCGTCAAGCGGGTGGAGGGCTTCCAGGAGCTGCCCCTGCCGGAGGCCCTGGCCCTGCGCGACGCCCGCGCGGACCGCCTCCTGGAGCTGGACGACGCGGTGGTGGCCATCGTCGCCGCGCTGAAGGAGCGCGGCCTCCAGAGCCCCTACCTCAAGAACTTCGTCGTCGCCCGCCTCAACTTCCTGCGCTTCCGCAAGGACGGCGCCCCTCCCACCTTCGACGCCACCGTGGACCGCATGCTGGCCAGCGCGAAGCGCTTCAACGTGGACAAGGTCCGCCGCGAGGACATCGGACGCATGGGAGGGGGCCCCCTGGAACCGGACGAAGAGCAGGCGTGAGGGGAATGGGGATTGCAAGGTAGGCGTACAAGAGGCCTTGCACCCCATGACTGCTCCCACCGTCCTGGTCGTCGACGACGACCGCGCCAATCTCGATTCGGTCGCCCGCATCTTCCAGCGGGAGGGCTTCGCCACGCTCGCCGCCGCGCAGGGCACGGAGGCGCTGGAGATGCTTCGCCGCCCGGAGGTCAGCGTCATGGTCACCGACCTGATGATGCCCGGCATGGACGGCCAGGAGTTGCTCAAGGCCAGCCGCACCATCCGCCCGGACGTGGAGGTGGTGCTGATGACCGCCTACGGCACGGTGGAGACGGCCGTGGCCGCCATGAAGGACGGCGCCTACGACTTCATCACCAAGCCCCTCAAGCGCCACGCCCTGGTGAAGGCCGTACAGAAGGCGCTGGAGAAGCACGCCCTCGTCCAGGAGAACACCTCCCTCAAGGCCAGGCTCGCGGAGATCAACCCGTCCGGCGGTCGCGCCATGGTGGGCCAGTCCCCCGCCTTCCGCGCCATGCTGGACACCATCCGCCAGGCCGCGCCCTCCACCGCCACGGTGCTGCTGCTGGGCGAATCCGGCACCGGCAAGGAGCTGGCCGCCCGCGCCCTGCACGAACACTCCGCCCGGGCGCGGCAGGCCTTCATCGCCGTCAACTGCGGCGCCATCCCAGAGAGCATCCTGGAGGCGGAGCTCTTCGGCGTGGAGCGGGGCGCGTACACCGGCGCGGTGGCCCGGCGCGAGGGCCGCTTCGAGCGCGCCCACGGCGGCACCCTCTTCCTGGACGAAGTGGGTGAGATGCCCCTGGCCGCGCAGGTGAAGCTGCTGCGCGTGCTCCAGGAGGGAGAGCTGGAGCGGCTGGGCGGCACGCAGACGGTGAAGGTGGACGTGCGGCTCGTGGCAGCCACCAACAAGGACCTCCAGAAGGAGGTGGCCGAGGGGAGATTCCGCGAGGACCTCTACTACCGCCTGCACGTCGTGGAGATCCGCGTGCCCGCGCTCGCGTCGCGCCGCGAGGACATCCCGCTCCTGGCGGACGCGTTCCTGCGCCGCTTCTCCGCGAAGAACGGCAAGGTGCTGCGCGGCTTCTCCCCGGACGCGCTGGGCGTGCTGGAGAACTACGCGTGGCCCGGCAACGTGCGCGAATTGGAGCACGCCGTGGAGCGCGCCGTGGTGCTCGCCAAGACGGACGTGCTGGAGGCCAGCGACCTGCCGGAGTCCGTGCGCAAGGGGCCCCTGGGCTCGGCCGGACAGTTGGTCATCCCCATTGGCACCCCCATGGAGGAGATTGAACGCCGGGTCATCCACGAGACCCTGCGCCACACCAAGGGCGACAAGACGCTCGCCGCCCGGCTGCTGGGCATCGCCGCGCGCACCATCTACCGCAAGCTGGAGCGCGAGCAGCTGGGCCCGGACGCGCCCCCCGTC
>NZ_RAWD01000476.1:0-5281 GCF_003612065.1 Corallococcus sp. CA047B | reverse complement strand
GCCCCCACCCACGAAAGGAACCCAAGGTCATGAACTTCTACCCGAAGCACCTCTTCCCCTTCACGCAGGAGCTGGAGGCGAACTACCCGGCCATCCGCGCGGAGGCGGAGCGGCAGATCGAAGCCCGGTTCAAGCCGTACGCCTATTCGGACGTGTACACGGCGGGGTGGACCACGCTGGATTTGCTGTACCACGACAACCGTCTGGACGTGCGCAACCGCCCGCGCTTCACCGTGTCCGACTGCACGGATCCGCTCCAGCTCTTCGGCGTGCTGCTGGGCGATCCCACCTCGTTCGGTTCGCGACTGCTCCAGGCCCGCCTGGGCGAGGAGACGATGCGGGAGCTGTCCACGTACACCTCGCCGCACGACTGCACGCCCTCGATGATCGACCGGCTGGTGGCCGGGATGAACGCGGTGGTGGCGGACCCCGAATTCTTCGTGGTGAACCAGTGGCAGCTCACCCTGGATGACCGCACGCCGCGCTCGCGCGAGCGGTTGGCGAAGCTGCTGGCCGCGGGCCAGTTGGTGCAGCGGGAGGGGCACTTCGCGCTGGGGAACGTGGACGGCGACGAGGCCCGGGACGCGCTGCGCTGGCTCCACGTCGCGGTGCTGGAGGAGGCCGTCTACCCCAGCTTCCTGAAGAAGGGCGGCATCACGGAGTTCCGCGACGTGACGGACGCGTGTCCGGTGACGACGTCCATCGTGAAGCGGATTCCCGGCCTGCGCAGCGTGTGGTTCTCCTGCCTCGCGCCCGGCTCGCACATCCTGGCGCACACGGGCAACGACGCCACGATGCTCCGCTGCCACCTGGGGCTCATCGTCCCGGGCGACGCGGTGATGGCCGTGGGGTCGCACCGCGTGTCGCCCAACGACTTCAAGGACGTGGACCGCCTCCTGCCGCTGGTGGCCGCGGACAACGACAGCCTGCCGGCGCGGCTGCTGCGCGAGGCGCTGTCGGAGGCGGAGATCCGCACGCTCAGGGACTTCTCCTCGCTCACTCGGACGGACAACCCGGACGGGGCCTGGAAGGCCCTGTGGGCCGTCGCGGAGGCGCTCAACGTGCGCATCGAGCAGCCGGGCTTCTGCCTGCCGTACCGGGACGCGACCCCGCATCCCGCCTCGCCCGTCTTCGACGAAACCTTCGCCCGGCTCCAGGCGCAGGGCGTGCTCACGGCGAAGGGGGAGGCCTCGCCCTCGGCCCTGGCGTCGGAGTCCGGTCGCGAGGAGCTGCACTACCTCAACACGCTCTTCTTCATCGAGCGCGCGTTCCCGGAGTTCCTTGCCAAGTCGCCGCGCGTGCGGCGCGAATTCATCTCCTGGGAGGAGGGCCGCTGCTTCGTCTTCGACGACACCCAGTACCACGAGGTGTGGCAGCGCTCGGATCGCAACCGGGTCATCCTGAACGTGGACGTGGACCGCGGCACCTACGCATGAGGGCGCGTGTTGCGCGGTCCCCGGCCCAGGTGTGTGGGGACCGCGCGCGCGCCGGAAGGGAACGGACGTGACGCGGGTGGCGTGGCGCAGACGCTGTTGGCTGGGCGGGCTCTGGCTCGCGCTGGCGGTGCCGGTCCAGGCGGCGGAAGGCCCGCGCGTGCCCGCCGTCTTCCGGGCGGCGCGCACGGACGGGGCCGTGGCGGTGGATGGGGTGCTGGACGAAGCCGCGTGGGCCGCCGCGCCGGTGTACTCGGACTTCGTGCAGAGCTTCCCCGAGCCTGGCGCCGCGCCCGGGGAGCGCACGGAGGTGCGCATCCTCCATGACGAGCGCAACCTCTACGTGGGCATCACCGCCTATGACAGGCAGCCCGCGCTCATCCGCCGGAGCCTGGGCCGCCGCGACGCCATCCCGCCTTCCGATCGGGTAACGGTGATGGTGGACAGCCTGAAGGACAGGGCCACCGCCTACGTCTTCTCCATCAACGCGGGGGGGACGCTGGAGGACGCGCGCCTCACCGAGGACACCACCGAGGCGAAGGACTGGGACGCCGTCTGGGAGGGGGAGGCCACCGTCACGCAAGAGGGCTGGACGGCGGAGCTGCGCGTGCCCCTGTCCGTCCTGCGCTTCCCGGAGGCGCCGTTGCAGGCGTGGGGCTTCCACGTCCGCAGGCAGATGGCCCGGACGCACGAGCAGGTGGACTCCACCGTCATCCCGCGCGAGGCCAACGCGCTCGTGTCGCGCTTCGCGGACTTCCAGGGGCTGGAGGGCGTGCGCCATCAGCGCGGGCTCCTGCTGACGCCCTACGTGGCCAGCCGCCTCACCGCGAGCCGCGACGCGGTGCTGCTGGGCGGAGCCTCCACGCTGGAGCCGTCCGCGGACGTGGGCCTGGACTTCCAGGCCGCGCTCGCCAGCGACCTGTCGCTCACGGGCACGTTCAACCCGGACTTCGGCCAGGTGGAGGCGGACGAGCTGCTGGTGAATCTGGGTACCTCGGAGGTCTTCTTCCCGGAGAAGCGCCCCTTCTTCCTGGAGGGGCTGGAGCTGTTCCAGCCGGTGGGCGCGCAGGCGGGGCGCTCCGCGCAGACGCTCTTCTATTCGCGGCGCGTGGGACTGGATCAACCGCTGCTGGGCGCGGTGAAGCTGGTGGGCACCGTGAGCGACGGCGTGCAGGTGGGGCTGCTCGACGCTGTCTCCCTGGGCGTCCCGGCGCTGGGGACTGCTCCGGGGCGGGGCTACCGCTTCCAGTGGGCGCGCCCGCTGCACTTCGCCTCCCAGGCCACGCTGCCGCGCGTGGTGCCACCGCCCATGAACTCGCTCGCGGGCGTGCTGCGCGCGGAGGTGGCGGAGGGACAGCAACTGGGGTTGATGGTGACGGCGGCGACCCCGCTGTCCTCGCGCTGTCAGGGAACGCCGCTGCCGGAGGATCCGCCGTGCGTCGTGCGCGGGGGCCAGGCCGCGGCGGCGGACTTCCGGCTGCGCACGACGGATGGTGTCTTCGCGCTGTCCGGGCAGGTGGACGCCTCGCGGGTGACGGGTGGCGGCCCCGAGGGCGTGCTGCTGCGGGATGGGACGCGGCTGCGCGCGGGGGACCTGGGGTTCGGGGCCTACCTGCGCGGCGGGAAGCTGGGCGGCGAACCGTGGCGCACGACGCTGACGTACGAGTACGAGTCGCCCACGCTGGACCTGAACGCGTCTGGCTTCCAGCCGCTCCAGAACCAGCAGAAGGTGTCGGCCCACGTGCAGTATGGGCGCGGCTCGCGGTGGGGAATCTTCCCCGAGCTGTGGCTGGGCGTGCGGGGGCAGGGCGGCTGGTCCACGGACGCCCGGGGGCTGCCGCTGTCGCGCGGGCTGGACCTGACGCTGGAGGCGGTGCTGCCGGACTTCAGCACCCTGAACTGCGAGGCGGGCGTGGAGACCCATCGCCGCGACCTGCGGGAGATTCCGGGGCGGGGGTTGGCCTACGAACTGCCGGACTTCGGTTACGGCACCTGCGCGCTGGAGACGGATCCGCTGCGTCCGCTGGCCTTCACGCTGGAGGGCTACGTGGACCGCACGTCGCGCAACGGCGTCTCGCCGGGACGCGTGGGCAAGTCCGCGAGCGCGGGGCTGTCGTGGCGCCCGATGCCCCGGCTCCAGACGGACGTGGCCGTGTCGTATGAAGCCACCCAGGACGGTCCGCGCTGGACGGGGGAGACGGAGGATGGGCAGCTGCTCTTCGCGGAGCTGGTGCCGCGCTTCCTGACGCTGACGCTCAAGCAGCTCGTCGTCGTGACGCCCCGGCTGACGTTGCAGGCGCGGGTGCAGTTGCTCACCGGGCTGGGCCCCTATGGTCCCTTCTACGCGACGCGGATCCCAGAGGACGGGACGGTGCGGCTGCGAGACCTCCAGCCGGTGACGGGCGTGGAGGACCCCAGCTTCCACACGGCGGCGCTCAACGTGAACGTGGTGGCGCGCTGGGAGTACCACGTGGGCTCCACGCTCTACTTCATCTACTCGCGGGCGCAGGAGGAGCCGCTCTTGGAGGGAGCGGACGCGGCCCGGAGCTCGCTCCCGCCGCACGGGCTGGGGCTGGGACCGCGCTCGGACACGGTGCTGCTGAAGGCGAGCTACGCATGGTGAGCGCGCGCTGCTGGGCTGGGCTGGAGCCACGCGATGAGCACGCGCGCCGTTGGGCTGGAGCCACGCGATGAGCACGCTGCCGGGCCGGAGTCCGCATGGTGCGCGCGCGCCGTTGGGCTGGAGCCACGCGATGAGCACGCTGCCGGACTGGAGCCACGCGATGAGCACGCGCCGCCAGGCTGGAGCCACGCAATGAGCACGCGCCGCCAGGCCGGAGTCCACATGGATCTAGCGCGCCGTTGGGCCGGGGTCCTCGCGGTGCTGGTGACGGTGCTGGGGGCCGCGTGGGTGGCGCGCCGCCCGGTGGAGCCGCGCCCGGAGGACGCCGCGCCTGAAGCGTTCTCGGAAGCGCGCGCGCTGCCGCTGTTGCACGCCCTGGCGCAAGCGCCGCGCCCCCTGGGCTCACCCGCGGCGCAACGCGCGGTGACGCTGCTGGTGGAGCGGCTGCGGGCGCTGCCGGGCGTGGAGGTGCAGGTGCAGGACGCGGAGGCCACCGTGGTGGACGAGGGAACGCTCGTCCTCTTCCGCGCGGTGAACGTGCTGGCGCGGCTGCCCGGCACGGAGCCGGACGCGGTGCTCCTGTCCGCGCACTACGACAGCCCGGAGGAGAGCCCGGGGGCGGGGGACAACGCGCTGGCGGTGTCCGCGGGAGTGGAGGTGCTGCGAGCCTTGAGCGCGGGGCCGCGTCCGCGCCACACGGTGCTGCTCAACCTCAACGGAGGGGAGGAGGACGGCCGTCTGGGCGCGGCGGGCTTCCTGCGCCATCCCTGGGCGCGCGACGTGAAGGCGTTCATCAACCTGGAGGGCGTCGGTGTCGGCGGCCGGCTGGTCCTCTTCCGCGCGAGCCCTGGCGCCCGGGGGTTGCTGGACGCGTACGCGGACGCGGTGCCAGACCCGAGCGCGTCCGTGCTGGGGCAGGACGTGATGGCGAGCGGCGCGGCGCCCTTCTACACGGACTTCGAGCGCTACGTGGAGGGCGGCCTTCCGGGACTCGACCTGGCGCTGGTGGAGGGCGGCTACGCGTACCACACGGCGTTGGATGGGCCGCAGGCCGTGCCCCCCGGCACCCTCCAGCACGTCGGGGACACGGTGCTGGCGCTGGTGCGAAGGCTCGCGTCGCGACCGCTGCCGGCCCCCGAGCCCGGTCCAGCAACCGCGACCTTCTTCGACGTGCTCGGCGTCGCGACGGTGGTGTATCCGCCCCGGGTGGCGGCGGGGCTTGCGG
>NZ_RAWD01000475.1:0-5326 GCF_003612065.1 Corallococcus sp. CA047B | reverse complement strand
ACGCCCTACCCCCTGGTCCCGTCCATGCTGCCCGGCTGCTTCAGGGAAGCCCTGGAAGCCTTGGCAAGCGAATTGAATAGGGAGTCCCCCGGGCAGCATGGACGGGACCAGGGGGTAGGGCGTGGCGGCGACGGCGAATGGGATGCAGGTGGGGTCGTGGACGCAGGGTGCTTCTTTCTACATGTCGCCCGCGTCGGTGGCGTTGTTGATGCTGAACCTGTTGGACGGGCTGTTCACCCTGCTCTTCCTGCAACTGGGAGTGGCGGAGGAGCTCAACCCGGTGATGCGCGTGGCGTACGAGCACTCACCGCTGCTGTTCATGTTCTCCAAGCTGCTCATCGTGAACGCGGGCCTGTGCCTGCTGTGCCTGCACCGCAAGCTCAAGGCGAGCCGCCTGGCCATCCGCGCGGGCGCCGTGGTGTACGCCATCATCGTCGTCTACCACCTGGCGTTCCTCGCCCACCTGGTGAGTCACTGGCCCTTCGGGGCTTGAGTCGCCCCACCCAGTGAACGATCACCCGGTGCGTCGGGTCGGGGGTGCTTGCTTTTCACCTCCAGTCTGTCCCAGGCTTCCCCATAGCTCGGGCCTTTCAGGTTCGGGGGGGACCATGAACATCACCGACGTCCGGGTGTTTCCGGTCGAAGAGGACAAGCTCAAGGCGTACGTCACCATCACCTTGGATCACTGCTTCGTCGTGCGCGACTTGAAGGTGATCCACGGCTCCACCGGGCTCTTCATCGCGATGCCCGCGAAAAAACGGAAGGACGGGACCTACAAGGACATCGCGCATCCATTGAACGCGGACACACGCAGCCAGATGGAGCGGGTCATCCTCATCGAGTACGAGAAACACCTTCACCAGGCGCAGACGGGAACGCTTGCTCCCGTGGCTGCGGAACTCGACTAACCTTCTTCCCTTCGACGCGCGCACGGGTTAGTCAGCGCCCCCATGCAGCAGCGTGACTTCAAGGTGTTCGCCGGGAACTCGAACCCGGCGTTGGCGCATCGCATCTGCGAATATCTCCAGCGCCCGTTGGGCAAGGCGATCGTGGACACCTTCTCCGACGGGGAGATCCACGTGGAGATCGGCGAGAACGTGCGGGGACAGGACGTCTTCATCGTCCAGTCCACCTGCCCGCCGACGAATCACCACCTGATGGAATTGCTCATCATGTGCGACGCGCTCAAGCGGGCGAGCGCTGGCTCCATCACCGCCGTGATGCCCTACTACGGCTACGCGCGGCAGGACCGGAAGGTGGCCGCCCGCACGCCCATCACCGCCAAGCTGGTGGCGGACATGTTGGAGGTGGCGGGCGTCAACCGGGTGGTGTCCATGGACATGCACGCGGGGCAGATCCAGGGCTTCTTCAACATGCCCTCGGATCACCTGTACGGCTCGCCGGTGTTCCTGGAGGACATGCGCAAGCGCTTCCCGGAGCTGAGCGACGTCGTCATCGTCAGCCCGGACGCGGGCGGCGTGGAGCGCGCTCGCGCCTACTCCAAGCGGTTGGACACGGGCCTGGCCATCATCGACAAGCGCCGGCCGCGCGCGAACGCGTCGGAGGTGATGAACCTCATTGGCGACGTGATGGGCAAGGACGCCATCCTGGTGGACGACATGGTGGACACCGCGGGCACGCTCGCCCAGGCGGCCGCCGCGCTGAAGAACAAGGGCGCGCGCCGGGTGCTGGCCTACGCCGTCCACCCCATCCTGTCCGGCCCCGCCATCCAGCGCATCACCGACTCCGTGCTGGAGGAGGTCGTCTTCACGGACACGGTGCCGCTGTCCGCCAACGCCCGGGCGTGCCCGAAGATCCGCGCGCTCACCACCGACGCGCTCTTCGGTGAGGCCATCGCGCGCATCCACCGCGCGGACTCGCTGAGCTCGCTGTTCGTCTGAAGCCCCGCGCCGCTCTTCCAGGAGCGGCTTGCGATCCGCCGGTGGTGACGGGTGGCTTGACGCCGCCCCCCTCCGGCTGGCATGTCCGGCCCCCTCTACCGGTTCAACGGGCTTCACGGCCCGGGCGCCGTCTTCGGGGCCCGCCATGGGGGCGGGATGCCGAGGGCGCCCTCACTGGACCGGTCGCACCCGCAGTCCCCACTGAAAAGAGATTCCTCCATGGCCACCGACAAGAGCACCCTCGAAGCCTCCACGCGTGAAGGTTCCGGCAAGGGCGCGGCCCGCCGCCTGCGCGCCAAGGGTCAGATCCCCGCGGTCGTCTACGGCAAGCACCTGAAGACGCCGCTGCACATCTCCGTGGACCCCAAGGGCATCCGCACCGCCATCAACACCCCGCACAAGCTCAACACGCTCATCCAGCTCAAGCTGGGCTCGGGCGGCGAGCAGGTGCTGCTGAAGGACTACCAGATGGACCCGCTCACCCGGGACATCCTGCACGCGGACTTCATCGCGGTGCGCGACACGGACCAGGTGAAGGTCAACCTGCCCGTCGTGCTCACGGGCAAGGCCGCGGGCGTGCTGGATGGCGGTCTGCTCACGCAGATCCGCCGCAATCTGGAGGTCTGGGCGCTCCCCGGTGCCATCCCGCTCCAGATTGAAGTGGACGTCACCAACCTCAAGATCAACGAGGCCATCCACGTCAACGACCTGAAGCTGCCCGAGGGCGTGTCGGTGAAGACGAACGTCAACTACACCATCGCGGTCCTCGCGGCGCCGGAAGCGGCGGAAGTGGCGGCCCCGGCGGCCATCACCTCGGCGGCCCCTGCCGCGGCGGCGGGCAAGGCGGCGGACCCCAAGGCGGCCGACGCGAAGGCCCCCGCGGCCGCCAAGGCCCCGGCGAAGAAGTAGTCCTTCTCCACCGTTCCTTGTTTCCTCGCGGGGCGGGCCTGTTGAAGGGCCTGCCCCGCTGTCTTTACGGAGCCTTCCATGAAGCTCATCTGTGGGCTGGGCAACCCCGGGCGCGAGTACGAGCGCCACCGGCACAACATCGGCTTCATGGTGGTGGACGCGCTGCTCTCACGCGCCCGCGCGGAGCTCACCCAGGACAAGTTCCAGGCGCGGGTGGGCCAGGGCAGCCTGGGCGGCGAGCGCATCCTCTTCGTGGAGCCGCAGACCTTCATGAACCTGTCGGGCCGCTCCGTCGCGGAGGCCGCGCGCTTCTACAAGGTGGACGTGCAGGACGTGCTCGTCATCCATGACGAGCTGGACCTGCCCTTCGGGCGGCTGCAGCTCAAGGCGGGCGGCGGCGCGGGCGGCCACAATGGCTTGAAGAGCATGGTGACCTGCCTGGGCGCGGACGCCTTCATCCGCGTGCGGGTGGGCATTGGCAAGCCGGAGGGCCCCAACGCCAAGGAGCGGGTGTCCGGCTACGTGCTCTCCAACTTCGATGACGGGGAGAAGCGCCAGTTGGAGGAGCTGATTTCCCGGGCGGCGGACATGACGGAGAGCTGGGTGCGCGACGGGCTGTCCACGGCGATGAACCGCCACAACCGCAAGGCCTGACGGGCGGCCGGGCCACCAGCGGGGCAAAGCACCCGGCCGGACGGTCCCTTCCCTGGCATTGCTTGACTTTCGTGAGGGGTGACCCTTAGAAGCCCCCTCCTCCCCGTGTTGTTGAGCGGGAAAAGGCGCGGTGGTGACGGGCGCGCATGATTTCCCGTCCCCGGTGGTGGCCTTTCGAGGGCCTGCAACCGTTTCCCCGCTCCCCGGATGGTCCGGGGGGCACTCGACCCCAAGGGGAGAGAAACATGGCAGAGACGCAGGCCGCCAAGCGGCTTCGTGAGTATGAGACCATCTTCCTGGTCAAGCCGGACCTGACCGATGACGCCGTGGACAAGCTCAAGGAGCGCGTCCGGGGCATCGTCGACCGCGAGCAGGGCAAGGTGCTGCGCTTCACGGTGTGGGGGAAGAAGAAGACCCTCTTCCCCGTGGCCAAGCAGCCCCGCGCCATCTACGTCCACACGAGCTTCCTGGGCAGCGGCAAGCTGGTGGCGGAGATCGAGCGCAACCTGCGCAACCTGGACGAGGTCACCCGGTACATCTCCGTGAAGATCGCGGACGAGGTGGATCCGGAGACGCGTCCGGTCCTCGAGGACCTGAAGCTGGCCGGTGACGTGGAGGAGACCCGTCCGGGTGCCCCCGCGGAGCGCGAGGGTGGCGGCTTCCGTGGTGCGGCCGAGGCCCCCGATTTCGTTGGCCCCGACGCGGAAGAGGATGCCCCCGAGGAGGCGTAAGCCTTCTCTTGGGTCCTTCCCCAAACCTTCCAGGAAACGAGAACGTTCATGAGCAACGGCATGGATAGCAAGGGCGCTGGCGGTTCCCGCGGCCCCGGTGGTGGTGGTGGCGGCGGCTACGGCGGCGGTTCGCGCGGTGGCGACCGTGGTGGTGACCGCGGCGGCGACCGCGGCGGCGATCGTGGCGACCGCGGCGGCATGGGTGGCGACGACGACAAGCGTGGTGGTCGTGGCTTCGGCCGCAAGAAGGTCTGCCGGTTCTGCGCGGAGAAGAACGCGTCGGTGGACTTCAAGGACCAGGCGACGCTGAAGTACTTCGTCACGGAGCGCGGCAAGATCATCCCCCGCCGCATCTCCGGCAACTGCGCGAAGCACCAGCGTGAGGTGGCGATCGCCATCAAGCGCGCCCGTGGCATCGCGCTCCTCCCCTACAACGCGGTCGTCGGCTAGCCGCCGGGTCCCCCAGGAGACTGAACATGAAGCTCATTCTGCGTGAGGACATCGACAATCTCGGCAAGTCCGGCGAGCTCGTCACGGTGAAGGACGGCTTCGGCCGGAATTTCCTTCTGCCGCGCAAGAAGGCCGTGCTGGCGAGCGAGCAGAACCTGCGCCAGCTGGAGCACGAGAAGTCCGTGCAGACCGCTCGCAGCGCCAAGCTCAAGGGCGTTGCCGACGAGCAGGCCAAGAAGCTTGGCGCCGTCAAGGTCACCATCAAGCGCAAGGTCGGCGAGCAGGACAAGCTCTTCGGCTCCGTCACGGTGCTGGACATCGCCGAGGCGCTCGCCGCTCAGGGCCAGCAGGTGGATCGTCGCCAGTTGCACCTGGCCGAGCCCATCAAGTCGCTGGGCAGCTACGACGTGGAGCTGCGCCTGCACCGCGAAGTGACGGCGAAGATCAAGGTCGACGTGGTGGCCGAGTAGTCCACCGCTTCACCTGACGTCGTTTCATGCGAAGGGGCCGTCCGGGAGACCGGGCGGCCCTTTTGCTTTGTCCCCGGCCCTCCTCCGGTCCGTTTCGCGCCGTCCCCGGTCCGCTCCACGGCAATCCCGGGGAGGCCCGGCGCCGGGCGTGGGCATCTGTCAGGGCAACCCCGCCCTGCTGGAGGTCCCTTCCGGATGGACACGCCCACCC
>NZ_RAWD01000474.1:0-5330 GCF_003612065.1 Corallococcus sp. CA047B | reverse complement strand
GCCACGGGCGGCGGCGGCGGGTTGCGGGTCTCGGGGTTGTCGGAATTCTCGCTCATGGGGCTCCACGCCGTGACGGCCCTGGAGGGCGGCGGCCACAGGGGGTCGCCGGGGACGTCAGGAGGCAGGTTTTGGGACAGGAAGCCGGACGCGGGGCCTGCGAGAAGGCCGAAACCGCCGGTTCCTGAAACCCCCCGACGGCCCTAGCGCCGGCCGGGAGGCACTCACCACCCTAACAGAGCGCCTGGATTCGGCGCCCCAAATTTCGCCGCCCGTACGCGTAGCGTGTTCTCCGGGCGACCTCCCAGGCTCCCCTCCGGTGGCTTCAGCGGATGCGCACCGTGAAGGGGAGCATGGCCTTCAGGCCGGGGCGCAACAGCTCGGGCGACCCCAGGCCCACCTCCCGGGCGAGCGTCGACAGCGCCTCCGGGGGACGCTCCGGCAGCCCGGGCAGCAGCAGCCCCGCGAGCGCGTGCACCCCGGGCTCGCCGCCCAGGCCGGAGAGGAAGCCTCGCGCGCCGCCCATCACGTCCAGGTCCAGCTCCTCCGACGGCGAAACCTTCGCGCGCTTCCGGGCCGCGGCCACCGCCTCGTGCAGGCCGCCCAGGCCGTCCACCAGCCCGCGCGCGAGCGCATCCTGTCCGCTCCACACGCGGCCCCGGGCGACGGCGTCCACCTTGGCCTTGTCCATCTTCCGGTTGAGCGCGACCTCGGTGATGAACGTGTCGTAGGAGTCATCCACCCAGGCCTGCACCGCGGCCTGCTGCTCCGGCGTCCACGGCCGCCACCACTCCAGCAGGTCCGCCATGTCGCCGCGCTTCACCGTCTCCTGGTTCACGCCCAGCTTCGCGCCCAGGCCCTCCAGCGCGGGCTTCACGTAGTAGACGCCGATGCTGCCGGTGAGCGTGGTGGGCTCCGCCAGCACTTCATCCGCGCCCACCGCCGCGTAGTAGCCGCCGGAGGCCGCCGCGTCGCCCATGGACGCGATGACGGGCTTGTGCCGCTTCGCCTCCAGCACCGCGCGGTACATCAGGTCCGACGCCAGCACGTCGCCGCCGCCCGAGTCCACGCGCAGCACGATGGCCACCACGGACGGGTCCTCCTGCGCCTGCGCGAGCGCGCGCACCACCGTCTCCGCGCCAGCGATGCGCGCGAAGCCCAGCGGATCCTCGCGGCTGCGGCCCCCGGTGATGTCGCCAAGAATCGGCACCACCGCGATGCGGCGGCGCAGCCCCCAGCGGTCCTCGCGCTCGTCGCGCGGGGCGTACGTCGGATGGAAGCGCAGGCCGGGGAACCACTCCGCCACGCGCGCGTCCAGCTCCGTCGCGGACACCACGCCGTCCAGCAGGCCCGCCTGTTGCGCCCGGCGCGAGGACAGGATGCCGCCCGTCCACGCCGCGCGCAGCTTCTGCGGCGACAGCTTGCGGCCCGCCTCCACGGCCTTCTCGTAGTGCGCCAACTGGCCGTCCAGGTACGCGTCCAGCGTCTCCTTCTCCGCGGGGCTCATGTCCGGGCGGGTGAGCTGATCCGTCGCCGTCTTGTATTCGCCCACGCGCGCCACGTCCCAGTGCACGCCCAGCTTGTCCATGGTGCCGCCCAGCGACGTCACCGTCAGCGACAGGCCGTTGATGGGCAGCGACGCCTCCGTCAGCGCGTACACGCCGTCCGCCGCGGACGCCACGAGGTACGCGCGGTCATCCCCGGACAGCATCACCACCACGACCTTCTTGCCCGCCTGCCGCAGCCGCAGGAAGGCCTGGCGCAGCTCCTCCGCGCCGCCCCAGCCCACGCCGGGCAGGCCCTCCATCTTCACCACCACGCCCTGGAGGCGCTCGTCGCGCGTGGCCAGGTCCAGGAACTTGAGCAGGCGCAGGTATGGATCCGACTCGCTCACGCCCAGCACCGACAGCACCGGGCTCACGCCGCCCGACAGCATGTCGTCCAGGTCCAACAGCGTCACGACGCCGTGGGAGCCCTGCACGGAGCGGTAGCGCTCCGACGACAGGCGCAGCGCCAGCACGTGGTCCAGGCCGTTGCCCGCGCCGCCCGCCGCGTACGTCAGGCCCGCGTGCCCCAGGTCCACCGTGGCGGAGAACTGGAGCGAAAGCGGGATGCCACTGACGAAGCCGTGCGAAAGCCCTCCGCCCAGTCGCAGGCCGCGCAGCACCTCCGCCTGCACCGTGTACGTGGCCAGGCCTTCGCGAAAGCCCCCTTCGGAGAAGAGCCAGTCCACGCCCAGCGTGTAGCGCTCGTCCAGCGGGCGCAGGCCCAATCCGAAGTTGTAGCGGCGCGGCAGCTTGAGGCCGTCGCTTTCGGGGGCGTTCAAATCCCTCGCCACCGCGGCCAGCGACAGGAACCGGGCCGGGCGCGCGGTGAGGCCCACGTCCCAGCTGGTGAGCCCGCCAATGGCGCGGTCATCCGAGCTGAAATCGTGGAGTGCCGCGCCCAGTTGCAGCGTGCGGGGCCCCAGCGACAGGCCGAAGGACGTCTTGCGGTAGTCCGGGGCGTTCTCGCCGCGGATCCACTCCAGGGAGAAGCCCGCCCCCAGCCCCAGGAAGTGCGTGCCCAGGAACACGGCGTCGCCCACGGAGTCCGACTCCAGGTTGCGCTCGTGCAGGTAGAAGAGCTGGCCCGCGTCCAGGAAGCCCAGGCCGGCGGGGTTGAGCGACAGCGCGGGCGCTTCGTCTATCAGCGCCGCGTTGGTGGGCGGCAGCGTGACGCCCCGGGGCGGGGCGGCCGTGCTGCTGACGGCGCCCGTCTGGGCGAGCGCGAAAGTCGGGAGGAGGGTCAACAGCGGCAGGAGGCGCATACGGCCCGGGACTCTAGGGACAGTCCGCCCCGGGACAAGCGCCGGCTGCTACCAGTCCTCGGTTCCCGACATCGAATCCAACGGATCATCCCCGGATTGCCGCTTCTCGGACTGTTTGCGCTGTCCACCGCGGTCCTCCGCGCTCCAGTCCTCCGCGCCGCTCTTGCCGTCCAGCGGGTCGCGGACCTTCAGGACCTTCTCGCCCTCGGTGTTGATGAGCTGGTTGACCACCCGCTCCATCTCCAGCTTGAGCTGCCCGTATTCGTCGCCCTGGAGCACCAGCCGCTTGGAGCCCAGGCGCTTGCCGCTCTTCACGTCGAAGAGCCCCACCGCCAGCTCCGTGCCCCGCTCCGGGATGACGCGCACGGTGCCCACCAGCGTCCGGTCCAACCCCAGCGACTTGCCCAGCGCCACCACCGCGTTGGCCGGCTTGTCACTGGGACGCGACATGTCGCCCAGCACCTTGTCCAACTGGCCGTCGTAGGCCTTGTAGGTGGCCGTCGGGACGAGCCCCGCGCTGACCTCCATGTCGTCCGGGGTGACTTCCGCGATCTGCCCGAACTGGCGGAAGCCGGGACGCTCCATGCGCACCAGGTGCTTGCCCACGGGAAGGGCGGGCACCGTCATGGGCGTGTAGCCCACCGCCTCGCCGTCCACGAAGACGCGCGCCCCCGCGGGACGCGACTTGAAGGTGGCCGTGCCGCGAAGCTGCGAGGTGCGGCTGGTGGCCACCTGCGCGCGCAGGCCGATGAAGTCCCGGCTGAAGCGCTTGGGGCTCAGCTCGAAGGTGGGGTTGAGCGCCATCAGGTCCATGAGCAGCAGCTTCGCCTCCTCCACGTCGCCCCGCAGCTGGAGGATGGCGCCGTGCATGGCCAGCGCGTCGCACAGCGGGAAGCACGAGCGCATCGCCGCGACCGAACCCTCCAGTTCCTTGAGCGTCGCGCGCACCTTGCGCTCCGCGTCCTCGTACTCGCGCGCCTCGAAGGCCTTGAGGCTCTCCTCGTAGCCCTTCTTCGCGCGCTGGAAGGACGCCTGGGCCGCCGCGTCGTCCGGCAGGCCGAACAGGTCGCGGGGCTTCTTCACCGAGTAGTTGGCGAAGTTGCCCAGCGCGTCGTTCATGTAGCTCTCCATCTGCACCCCCGAGGACTCGGACGACGGGTCCATGGGGATGAGCAGCGCGGAGATGCGGCCCGGTGGGGGCGAGGACGCCAGCGCCAGGGCGGGCAGCAGCAAGAACGCGAGCGGGAGGGCTTTCATGGGGAGTCCTTGACGCTGGACGCGGTGGCTAGAAGGAAATTCCACCGGGCAGCCCGTTGACGGGATTGAAGCCGCTGCCGCGGTCCGTCGTGGCCACGTACACCACGCCCGCGGTCACCGCCGCGACGCCCGCCGCCGCGGCCCAGAACCAGGGCTTGCGCAGCACCGAGTCCCCGGACGACACCGACTCCTTCTCGTCGGAGGTGCGGCCCTTGGGCAGGGCGGCGCCGGTGAGGAAGGTGTGCACCTGATCCGCCGCAGCGCCCGCGCTGTACTTGCCGTCGCGCTTGGCGAAGTCCACCTCCACGTCGCGCAGCCGGTTCTTCGTGCGCAGGTCCCACGCCTGCACTTCGCCGTGCAGCCGGCCCTTCTTGTCCTGGTAGGCCGCCGCCAGCACCACGTAGCGCGCGTTGAGCCGCTCGCCGATGGCGCCCACTTCCGGCGGAACGCCATCCGCGGAGAAGGCCTGCTCCGTGCCTGCCTTGGCCGCCGCGTCACGCAGCGCGGACAGGCCGGGCGCGGACGCGAGCTTCGTCTTCACCTCGGCGGACGCGGAGGACTTCACCTCCGTGTACGTCGCGGACGGCGCGTAGCCCGGCAGCACCACCTGCACGGGGTAGCGGCCCGGAGCCAGCTTGAGGCCGGTGAGCGGCGTCGCGCCCACGTCGCGCCCGCGCACCAGCACGCGCGCGCCCTCGGGCTGGGACGTCACCACCAGGGTGCCCTGGGGCTGCGCCTCCAGCTCCTTCTGGGCCTCCGTGAACACCCGCTGCACGTCCTGGCCGAACTGGCCCGCGTCCGGGCGCAGCGAAGGCTCCGCCACCAGCGCGTTGGTGAAGGACACCTTGGCGCCCGCCACATCGCCGTTGAGCAGCTGGGACGCGCCCTGGAAGAGGAATGCCTCACCCAGCTTCTCCGGACGCAGGTCGCCCGGCCGCTGCACGTAGGCGTCCGTGGCCGCCTTGAACTTCACCGCCGCGGTGTCCGGATCCAGGTTGTCGTACGCGGAGCGGCCCTCGTCGAAGAGCGCGTCGCCCTTGGGGATGCCCTGCGGTTCGGGCGCAGGGAAGGCCGCCGCCAGGTCCACGAACCGCACGTCGCCCGCGGCGTTCAGCTTCCGGGTCAGCGCGTCCTCCAGCTTCGCCGCCTGGTCGGAGGCCGCCGCCTGGCGGGCCACGCCGAACAGCGCCACGTCGCTGGACACGGCCTTGCGTGCGGAGCTCAGGGGGGCCGCCGGGGTGACGATGGGGGCCGGAGGGGCCTTGAC
>NZ_RAWD01000473.1:0-5366 GCF_003612065.1 Corallococcus sp. CA047B | reverse complement strand
GACAGTCGACGTGCGCGTAGTGGCGGTTCTTCGTCTTGTACTCCACGTGCGCCGTGGAGATGGTGATGCCGCGCTCCCGCTCTTCCGGCGCCTTGTCAATCTGGTCGTACGCCATGAACGTGGCGCCGCCCGACTTGGCGAGCACCTTCGTGATGGCGGCCGTCAGCGACGTCTTGCCGTGGTCCACGTGCCCAATCGTTCCGATGTTCACGTGGGGCAGGCTGCGATCGAACTTTTCCTTGGACATGACACTCCTCGAAAAATGGAGCCCTGAACCAGGATTGAACTGGTGACCTCGTCCTTACCAAGGACGCGCTCTGCCAACTGAGCTATCAGGGCTTGGCGATGCACTACAACGGTTGGAGCGGGAAATGGGATTCGAACCCACGACATTCAGCTTGGAAGGCTGACGCTCTACCAACTGAGCTATTCCCGCATTGCCGAGTGGAGGGAGATGGATTCGAACCATCGAAGGCGTAGAGCCGGCAGATTTACAGTCTGCTCCCTTTGGCCGCTTGGGTATCCCTCCAGATATTCGATTGTGGTGCTGCGGCCGCTTCCTACACACAAACTGCAAAACCGACTGCGTGCCCCGGGCCCTTCTCCGCGGCCCGTCCTACCTGGCCGGCGGCGGGATTTGAACCCGCGACCTACTGATTACAAATCAGTTGCTCTACCGACTGAGCTACACCGGCATCACTCCAGCAACTGCCCCGCCCTACCTCATCCCGGGCGGACCGTCAACCACCCGGCAGCGACTTGAGAGGCGCGACCTTTTAGAAGTCCCCACTCTCCAAGTCAAGGAGATTGATCCGGGTTCGTCAGCGGGCCGGACGGCCCCGTTGACGGGCGACCTCGTATAGCAGAATCGCGGCGGAAACCGACGCATTCAATGAACCGACCTGACCGGCCATCGGAATCCGGAGGCGGAAGTCGCAGTGCTTGAGGACCCCTTCCCTCACGCCCGCCCCCTCGGCCCCCACGACGAGCGCCAGGGGACCGTCCAGCCGGGCACTCCAAAGGGGTTCGGAGCCCTCGATGTCCGCGGCCGCGACCCAGAGGCCCGCTTCCTTCAGTTCTTCCAGAGCGCGGGAGATGTTGGTGACGCGGGCGATGGCGCAGTATTCGACAGCGCCGGCGGAGGCCTTGGCCACCGTGCCCGTCACCTGCACCGCGCGGTCCTTGGCCAGGACGACGCCATGGGCCCCGAGCGCGTGGGCCGAGCGGATGATGGCCCCCAGGTTGTGCGGATCCTGGATGCCGTCGAGCACGACCACGAGGGGCGGTTGCGAGCGCGCCTTCGCCACGGCGAGCACGTCCTCCAGGTCGACGTACTGGAAGCCCCGGAGTTCGGCGACGACGCCCTGGTGCACGCCACCTTCCGCCATGGCGTTCAGCCGCTCCTTGCCGACCTTCTCCACCCGGACGCCGGCGTCCCGCGCGCGGCTGAGCAGTTCGCCCGCGGCCTTGGCGCCCACCTGCCCGTCGACGATGAAGATGCGCTCCACGGCGTCGGGATGGGCCCGCAGGGCCTCCAGCGCGGGGTTGACGCCATAGACGTAGCGCGGGGCTTCGGTGCCACCGCGCTCGCGCTCGCTGCCGGCCTTGGGTGAACGCTCTCGCATGGGGACTACTGGACCTCGACGGGCAGCGAGAAGGTCTTCTTCTGACGGGCGCAGATCTTCTCCGTGCAGATGAAGAAGGTGAGCGTCGCATCCAGCGTGCCCTTGCCGGCGGCAACCGCCGTGAAGGGGACCTCGAAGCGCGGATCCACGAACTGCTGGCCCTGGGCCTTCTTCGCCACGGACTGCTCGCGGGTCAGCGTCTTCTGCGCGGGCGTCAACTGGGTGCCCGTGAGTTCCAGCTTCAGGGGGGCTTCGTCGGAGACGTGGGCCCCGGCCTTCGACTTGATGGCCAGCACGAAGGTGCCCTGCCCTCCCGCCTTCACCTGCGTCGACGTGCCCTCGGTGGTCACTTCGTAGAGGGTGGCGGGGTCCACGTCCTGGGCCAGCACCGGGGCGCTGACGAGGGTCAGCAGCAGGGTGGCCAGGTGCGGAAAGCGGCGGGGGCTCGGCATGGGTCTTCTCCTGGAAGGCGGCGCTCGTATACCGGGGCTTGGGACGCGCGGGGAGCCCTTTCTCTTCTAACTCCGGGGCGCGCCCACCTTCACGATGGCCTTGCGCGGCGGCGGAGGCGGAAGCAGCGCCTGCGGCGTCTCCAGCGCGGCGCTCCACACGGGAGCAGCCCCGGCGACCAGCGCCTCCGCGCGCAGGATGATGGGGGTGGCCAGGTCCATGCCCGTCGCCGCCTCCATCTCCAGCAGCGCGGGCGAGCTGTTCACCTCGAAGACCTTCGGCTGCCCCTGCACGTCCAGGATGTCTACCGCGGCCACCTCCAGGCCCACCAGCCGGGCGACCTTCTCCGCGATGGCGCGGTGCCCCGGAGACAGCGCCAGGGCCTCCAGCCGGGCTCCCCGGTTCAGCGTGTGCGAGAGACGGCCGGGGCGCGGCTTGCGCAGAACCGCCGCGACCGCCTCGCCGCCCACCACCAGCACCCGGACGTCCTGGCCGGTGCTTCGCACGTACTCCTGCATGACGATGTTGTGGCCCAGGCCCAGCACGGCCTCCAGCGCGGCCTCCAGCGACTGGAGGCTCTCACACACCATCACGCCGTGCTTCTCCTGGCCCTGGAGGAGCTTCACCAGCACGGGGACTCCCCCCACAAGCCCGACCATCTCCTTGAGGTGGGCGGCGTCACGGGCCATCACCGTGGCCGGGATGTCGATGCCGTGGGCGGACATGAGCTGGAGCGCGCGCATCTTGTTGCGCGACTGCGCGATGGCCTGGGCATGGTTCACCAGGGGCACGCGCGCCAGGCCGAACTGGTTCACCACCGCGAGTCCATACGTGCTGATGGACAGGGCGATGCGCGGGATGACGACGTCGGTGGGCGTCAGCTTCTTGCGGTCGTAGAGGAGGGTCGCCCGGCTGCCCCCGTCCAGATGCATCTGCACCCGGAGCGGGTTGAGCACGCGCACCCGATGTCCCCTCGCGCGACCTGCGTCGACGATCCGCCGCGTGGACGAAATGGAGGCGGAGCGCGAGAGGACAGTGATTTTCATGGCGGAGGCGACCGGCCCGGCGAGGTCCTATAACCCCCGCCATGGCCCGGGTAAAGCCGCCTCCACCCGCCGCTGTCTAGAGTTCGCGGATGGCGCGCACTTCGACGCTGACCGGCGCTTCCGGACGCGACGCTTCGAGGCGCGTGCAGGTGCTGCCAGTGAACCGCACGCCCGTGTCGACCACCGACCAGGAGTCCGGCCCCCCGAGCGTGCGCTCGCCGTTGATGTAGACCACGATGAGCGACGGGTCGGACGGCATCTGGCTCGGGTCGAGCGGGATGTAGCAGGGCTCGCCGGGCATGAGCCGCTCGCTGATCGACTTCAGCGCGGCCGCCAGCTCCACTTGGTTTCCCGCCTGATAGAAGCCACGGCCGCAGAGCTGGGTGGCCACGTTGCAGGTATCACCCGCGCCGCAGTCGATGTCCGCTCGGCACGTGCGCGCGAAGCCGCCCGCGCCCGCCATCGCGTTGAGCACCTGGGGGCCGGCGCCCTCCGACGTCTCCGCGCCGAAGCCGATGACGATGGTGGAGATCTGGCGCTCCTTCAGGGCCTGCACCGCCGCGACCGAGGCGTTCTTATCGAGGCAGCCCCGCTTGTAGTACGGGCTCTCTTCCACGACACACTGCGACGTGGCCACCGTGCAGCTGCACTGCTCGGCCTGGCTGCCGTTGTACTCGTTGTTCACGTTGCAGTTCGGCAGACCGTCGGTCAACAGGATGATGATCTGCGGGCGCTCCGCCGGGTCCGTCGTCAGCAGCGAGCCCGTGAACGCCAGGCTTCCGCTCGTCGGCGTACCACCGCGGGGGCGGTTCTCACCGCTGTTGGGAATCGCCTGCAGGATCGCGTTGAGGCCCTTCGCGTGGTCCAGCAGCTCCAGGTCCGAGTCCAACGTGGTCGGGATCGCGAGGCGAACGCTCCCGTTCCCGCCCTCGCCGGCCGCGGCGCAGAGCTGGGCCACGGTGGGGGATTCCACCGTGATGGGCGCGGGATACGTCGTCAGGCCGAAGCGGACGAGGCTGCCGCTCTCCGTGAGGAACGGGCCCATGGCGGCCTGCAGCTCCGACCAGCGCGTGGGGCACTTGGCCGTATCGCAAGGAGGCCGGTTCTCGCCGCAGATGTAGTCCTGGCCCAACTCGTTCTTGCCGTGGCAGACCTTCACGCCGTTCACGGTCAGCTCGGGCTCCACGGGCAACGTCATGGAGCCGGAGGTGTCCACCAGCAACATGACGTCCGGCTTGCTGCCGCGCGCCGTGATCACCGTCTCCTTCGTCGTCTGGGCGATCGCGAGCGGATCCACCGGCTCGAAGTCATACGTTTGACAGCCGGCCATCATGGCACCACCGACGATGCCGGCCAGCAGTGCGCTCAGGGGGGTCGACTTGGCGCGCATAGGCTTTGGGTATTTCCTTCTTGGAGGGGAACCACGAACCACGAGGCCCCAGCGTAACGCGTGAGCGCCCACCGAGGCTACAGCGACTCGCAGCAAGCAGGTCCCATTCAGGTGAAGCTGCCAAGTTGCAACAACAGGCGATCCCGCGGGACCACGCTCCATCCTGCGTCGGACACCCACACCCAACCGACGGGCACGAGGTTCCACCCGCTCACAGGGTGAGGACGCGCGCGCCCTCCGTCAGGCGCCAGATGGAGGCGAGACCCATGACCTCGTCCAGGGTGCCCTGCAGTTCCTGGGGCGTCAGGCCGCAGATGCGCACCGTGGTGTCACAGGCCACGAGCTTCGCACCCAGGGCCCGGGCCTCCTCGAGCATCCGGGCCGGCGTGGGGACGTTGAGCCCTTCCGCCCGGGCCGCCTCCGTGCGCTCGCGCTCGCTGTGCGCGAGGCCGAAACCGCCCCGGACCAGTTGGCGCAGGGCCTCGAAGGCGAAGACGAAGTAGACGTCGTCGCCCATCGCGGCGGCGGTGATGCCCATGGAGCCGGCCTGGTAGGCGGGCTCGTACGTGGCGTGCTGGAGAAAGAAGAAAACGCGTCCGGCCATGCGCGGGGACCTTAGCCGTATCGAGTCTGGACCGGCAGCCGTCGTATAACGGGGACCCCACTCCACCGGGAGTCCCGCATGCCGAGCCCGTCGTCCCGCCCCCGCGGTGTTCGTCCCTCGCCGGCACCATCGCGCCCTTCCCTGTCGCGTCGGGTGGGACTGTTCGGCCTCGCCGTGCTCGCGGGCGTGGGGCCCGTGTCCAATGCGGCGCCGGCCCGCGCGAGCGTCCATGCGGCGGCCCAGTCTTCCTC
>NZ_RAWD01000472.1:0-5400 GCF_003612065.1 Corallococcus sp. CA047B | reverse complement strand
GGGACGATGCGGAGGACCTGGCGTCCTGGCCGGAGGAGGGGGGCGGCGGCGGCGGCCTCTCAAGAGAGGGAGCCGCCTGCGGCTCGCGGGCACTCGACGGGAGGGAGGCCGCAGCCACCTTCACCTCCCCGGCGGACGTGGAGGGCTCGACCTCGGTTGCCTGCGAAGATCCGGATGACCCGGTCAGCAGATAGCCGGCCACCGACAGGACGGCGAAGGGCAGACACACGCCCAGGACGAGCCGCCAGGGCGCGGACCTTCGTGGGCGCTCCCCTGCTCCGCGTTGTTCGTTTGGAAAAGAAGACATGCGGCGTTTCTCTCAGGGCTCGCGGGAGGGCGCTCGAACAGCGGGAGGCCCGGGAGGCAGGTCCAGCAGGAACATACGATCCCAATGGGGCTCGATGTGAGTGGTCGCCGCGAGGAGCGTGAGCGCCACCCCCGCACTGCCCGCCAGCACTCCCGGAGCATCCTGCCAGGCCTCGCTCGCCGCACCTTCGAGCTCCAGGCTCTGGTAGCCCCCAATGCCGCACCCCGGCTGGAACACCTCCAGGGTGCGGGAGAACCAGCCTCGGGCGGCCTCGAGGAGCCGCGGCTCGCCCGTCGCCTGGTAGAGGCGGTTGAACACGTGCCCGAGCCCCGCCATGCCGTGACACACCATGGCGTCCTTGACCCGGCACTCCTCCACGGGGCGATGCGCGGCCAGGCGGGCCGTGAGCAGGGCCTCCTGCTCCCATTCAGGCACCCCCAGCTCGCGCGCGGCCAACAGCAACGCGGCGGCGACGCCCGGATCGCCATAACACCATGCGGCCCGTGCCTCCTTCGGGGGAATGCTCCGGGCAACCCACGCGGGAAATCGTGAGGAGCCCCCCTCGGGCAGCCTCTCGCGCAGCAGGTCCCGGACCGCGTCCCGGACGAGCTCCCGCGCAGGCGGCGGTTCCCAGGCACTGCAAGCCCGTGCCAGCAGGGCGATCACCCCGGGTGCCCCGTGAGCCACTCCCAGGTTGAGGTGGGGCACGTTGTAGCGCGTGCGCAGGTGGGGAGCCTGCTTTCCGGGCACCGTCCACCACCGCGCGCCCAGGCCGTCGCGCTCGCTCAGCTTCTCCAGCAGCCGCACGACGTGCCCCAGGCACTCTCTCGCGGAAGAGCGCTCCGGGTATTCCAGCCCGTAGACGCCCAGACCCACCAGCCCACTGACGAGATCATGGCCCCCCTCCCATTCAGGGGCAGCGAGCTGGGCGCACACGAGCTCCATCACCTGCGCCGTGAGATCCTCCGGCGCCTGCCCGAAGAGGCACCGATGCACGTGCTCTGCTGCCCAGGCCACCCCGGTGAGGCCTGAATAGAGGCCCAGGGGCATTGGCGTACTGGCCGCGCCATCCATGGCGCGCTCGAGACTTTGAAGCGAGAACTCCCCAGCGTCTCCCCCCGCTCCCGCCCGGGAGAGATAGGCAAACAGCACGGCGATGCCAGACATCCCCTGGGACAGGGAGAAGTCACGCTCATATGTGCCTGACCGCGCCCGAAGGTCCCGCGCGATGGACTCGATCACCTGCCACGCGCGCGCGGCCTGCTCACCGCCCAGGATGGGCTGCCATTCTTCTTGATGCATTGCAGTGGAAGACTAGCAGAACCCCGCGGGGCTCCAATGTCCGAATTCTAGCTTTCCCTTGCCATGGATTGCAGGGCACTGCTAGGACAGCGCTGCTGTCCAGACGTCTGTCCAGACGTCTGTCATGGTGTCCCTGGCGTCAGTGCGGGCAGGCCGAGCAACCCAGGGCATCCCTCACCTAGGAGCGTAGTCATATGGAGTCGCGATCCCAGCCGAGCCAGAAGAAGCTGATCGTGAGCAAGGAGTCCATCCGCATGCTCGCGCAGAAGCAGCTTTCGACGGAGGCGAACATGATGCCGCCGGAGACCGATACCTCGAATACGACCAGCGGACATTGCTGCTTTGAGCCGTCGGACACCTGTCTCCTCTAATCCCACTCGAAAGCTCTTGACTGGGGGCTGGCGCATGACGCGCGTACCGCACATCGTGCGCCAGGCTCGTTGCAGATGACGGCCAACTTCGGGCGTGAGCCTCCGCATCGCGCGAGCACGGACTTCTTCGTGCTCCGAACTCCGCTGCTCCCCCTCCACCTGTTCTCTGAGTGGGCTTCTGGGGTCGAGCTGAGCCAGTTGGACGCCTCGTTGCCATGGGCAGAGCGCATCGAGGCCGCCAGGAGAGGCCTGCGCTCCCGGCTTCGTGAGCTGCTCAAGCTGCCCGAGGTCCACGAGGCGCTGCTCGTCTCCTCGCCCAACCTTGTTTCCAGTCTGGAGAGCTGGGTGCGGACCCCAGACGGACCCAGCGGGAGCAAGGTGGAGCGCGCCCTCGTCCGCTACCTTGCGCGAATGACGGGGCGCGCAACCCCCTTCGGGCTCTTCGCCGGGTGCTCCGTCGGCCAGTTGGGCCGGGAGACCCGGCTGTCACTCCAAGGCCGGGAGGCCTACCAAAGACAGACGCGCCTGGACATGGACTACCTGGCCTCCCTCCTCGACGCCTTGCAACGGCAAGGCGCGGTCAGGCACCACCCCCGCTATTTCCCCAACTCCAGCCTCTACCGCACGGCGGGACGGTTTCGGTACGTCGAGTCCTCACAGCAAGGCACTGAGCGGGCCTACGAGCTCGCCGCGGTGGAGGCGACCCCGTATCTGGAGTTCGTCCTGGAGCGTGCCCGGGAAGGAGCCCGTCGCGAGGAGCTGGCCCAGGCCCTGGCCGAGAGAGAGGGGGATGTCAGCGTCACGGAGGCGGGCGAGTACGTAGACGAGCTCGTCACCCTCCAGGTGCTGGTCTCGGAGCTCGTCCCGGCCGTGACGCTGCCGGATCCTCTCCGGGAAGTCATCGCGCAGCTCGGGAGGAGCCCGTCCACGGCCTGGCAGGCCGGGCAGTTGGAGCGGGTTCATGGACTGCTTGCCGAGCTCGACGCCGCGGGGCTTGGACAGCCGGAGGCGCGCTACCGAGCCGTCGCCGCGTGTGTGGAAGAGCTGCTGCCACCGCCGGAGCTTTCCAAGCTGGTCCAGGTCGACCTTTTCAAGCCCGTGGTTGAAGCAACGCTCGGGCGGGAGGTGATGGACGAGCTGCGCTCGGCCGTGGCGCTCCTCCATCGCATCAGCCCCATGCGGCGCAATCCCCTCCAGAAGTTCAAGGAGGACTTCCTGCGACGCTACGAGCAGCAGGAGGTGCCGCTGGCCGAGGCGCTCGACGAGGACGTAGGCATTGGCTTCGAGGCCGCGAGCGGGCCGGCGGCCAGTTGCTCTCCCCTGCTCAAGGGCCTGGCCTTCCCTGGCGCTCCCGTGGACACGGTGGAGTGGTCACGCGCCGGGGATCTGCTCCTGGAGCGGGTCCAGCAGGTGGTCCGGGCCGGCGGCCGGGTGCTCGAGCTGACGGACAAGGACATCGAGGCGCTCTCGGTCCCAGAGAGGCTGCCGCTGCCGGATGCCTTCGTCGTGGTGGCGACGCTGGGGGCCGCTTCGGAGGAGAGCCTCCGGCAAGGAGACTTCTCGCTGCTGGTGCGGCTGGTGGACGGGCCTTCGGGAGTGAGGCTCCTCGGGCGCTTCTGCCATGGGAATGAGGCGCTCGGCTCCGCCGTACGCCACCACCTGCGCCTCGAGGAGGCGCTGCGGCCCGACGCCCTCTTCGCCGAGGTCGTCCACGTCCCCGCGGGCCGGGTGAGCAACGTCCTCACGCGTCCCGCCCTCCGGGCCTACGAGATTCCCTACCTTGGGCGCTCCGCGGTGCCGCCTGAAGCCCAGATTCCGTTGGGAGATCTCCTGATCTCCGTTCGCGAGGGGCGGCTCGTCCTGCGCTCCCGAAAGCTGGGCCGCGAGATCATCCCCCGCATGACGACGGCCCACGCGCACAGGTACCCCCATAACCTGGCGATCTACCGGTTCCTCGGAGCGCTCCAGACCGAAGGGCACGCATGCAGCCTGACCTGGAGGTGGGGCGCGTTGGATGGCGCGCCCTTCCTGCCAAGGGTCGTCGCCGGGCGTGTCGTCCTCGCCAGGGCGCGCTGGCTGCTCCGCGCGAATGTGCTGGAGGAGCTGGCGCAAGGCCCCGCCCACGAGCAGGTCCGCCGGATGCTGGAGCTCCGAGAACGCCTGGGCCTGCCCAGGTTCGTCCTGCTCACGGATGGCGACAACGAGCTGCCAGTGGACCTGGAGAATGCGCTCTGCGTGGAGTCCTTCCTGGCTCTCGCGGCGCGGCGGCGGGTGGTGAGCCTCACGGAGATGTGGCCGGCGCCAGGGGAGCTGTGCGCCAGGGGCCCCGAAGGCTCGTACCTCCACGAGCTGATCATCCCCTTCGTGGGCCGGGAATCCGAGCGGAAGGAAGCTCCCCCTCGCCCTCCCTCTTCCCTCCCCGCTGGGAGACGGAGCTTCCCGCCGGGCTCCGAGTGGCTGTATGCCCGGCTCCACGTCGGCTCCGGCCTCACCGATCGGCTCCTGCTCGAGAACGTCGCCCCCGTTGTGAGAGCGCTCATGTCGTCGGGCAGCGCCGACCAATGGCACTTCCTGCGCTACTCGGACCCCGAGCACCACCTCCGACTGAGGCTGCGCGGCCCACCCGACGCACTGCTACGGGAGGCCCTGCCGCGCCTGCACGACGCCCTGGACCCCCTCCTCCAAGAAGGCCGTCTCAAGCGGTTCCAACTGGACACGTATGTCCGTGAGGTGGAGCGATACGGAGGCAGCGAGGGAGTGCTCCTGGCCGAGGAGTTCTTCCACGTGGACAGCGAGGCGGTCCTCGCGACGCTGGAGGCGTTGGAGGGGCGGGATGGTGATGCGCGGTGGCAGTGCGCCCTCGCGGGGATGGACCTGCTGCTCTCCGACTTCGGGTTCGACCTGGATGGAAGGCACCGCATCGCCAGCCGGCTGCGCACCGCCTACGCCCAGGAGCACGGGGCGGGCAAGAGACTCGAGGCCCAGCTCAGTCGCCTCGCCCGTCAGCGTCGCCCCATCCTGGAGCCACTCCTGACGGGCCAAGGCCCCCCCGGAGGCGCGTCGTCCCCGGGTTTCGCCGCCTTGCTCCGTCGGTCGGAGCGCCTGGTGCCTGTTGTCTCGCGGCTGCGGGAGCTCGAGCGGAGCGGAGGCCTGTCGCAGGGGCTCGATGCGTTGGCCGCAAGCTACCTGCACCTGCACGTCAACCGGATGCTGAGGGACGCTCCGCGTGCGCACGAGTTCGTCCTCTTCGATCTCCTCGAGAGGCTCTATGCGTCGTTCCGGGCGCGGGGGATGCGCCTGGAGCCAGCAGCGAGGATGGACAAGGAGCGCTTGGGATGAGGAAGGGCCCCTGGAGTTGGCTGCGACTGGCGGGCCTGCTGCTCGCGGTGGGCTGCGCCTCCGCGCCTGCCCCCATCCCCC
>NZ_RAWD01000471.1:0-5413 GCF_003612065.1 Corallococcus sp. CA047B | reverse complement strand
GGGCTGGGGAGAAGAGGGGTCCATGCGCAACATGGCTCTTTAGCCATCTCCAGGGTCACCCGCCCTCACCTCGGCGCACGGACCGTCTCCCGGGAGGCGGAGCAACCCCCCGAGTTGACCGATGCAGGATGACCTCCCACCCCCTGGACGGTCAGCAAATCGTGCCCATCTTCGTCACTCGCTGTGTCAGTCCCCGTAAACCCCGAGTCTCGGGTAATTGCAGTGAATACAGTTACTGTGTACATTCACATAGTGCCTGGAAGAGGCGTGTTTCAGGCATTCCCCCCTCGGCAGAGCGTTGGAAGGCAGGAGACGAGCATGGCGGACGGCAAGCTGAAGGCACTGGTGGTGGACGACGATCCGCTCGTCCTCGAACTGGTGGAGCGCTCCATCACCCGCTACGGCTTCGAGGTCACGACGACGCGCGCGGCGCTGGGCGTGGCGAACCTCATCCGGGTGCACCAGCCGGACATCGTGCTGCTGGACGTGAACATCCCGGCGCTCAGTGGCGACCGCATCCTGGGCGTGGTGCGCCAGTTCGCGGGTCCGGAGACGTTGTTCATCCTGTACTCGTCCATGGACGAGTCGAAGCTGCGCGAGCTGATGCGGACGGCGGGCGCGGACGGCTACATCCCGAAGAGCGTGAGCGGCCCGGAGCTGGCCCTCAAGCTGTCGGGCCTTCACCGCAAGTGGATGGCGACCCGTCCCGTGGGCTCCGCCCAGTCCCAGAGCACCACGGCCCAGGTGTCGGTGACGTCCGGGTAGGTGTGGACGGTCTGGAAGCCGACCCGCTCATGCGCGCGCAGGGAGCGGGTGTTGTGCACGGAGACCTCGGTGATGACGCAGTCGAACCGGTTCCGGAGCTGTTCGCGGTGTTGGTGGTAGAGCGAATCGAACAGGCCCATCCCCCGGTGGGCCTTGTCGATGCAGACCTGCCCCATCACGTAGAAGCGCTGGTCCTTCAGGGGGCGTCCCTTGAAGTCGAGCCGTTCGATGAGCGCGAACATCGGCTCCAGGACGGGGACGAGCGCCCGGCACTCGCGCGGCATGACCAGGGCATAGGCGACGACCTCGGAGCCGTGCAGGGCGATGATGCTCGGCGCCAGCGCATGCATGGCCTCCAGCGTGGGGAGGTCATGCGCCACGGTGACGAAGCCCTGGGAGCGCATCTCCTCCGGGGCCAGGACCTGCTTCAGGTTCCTGCGTTGCAGGGCCAGCACCTGTTCGAGTTCCGAGCGGGACTGGACGGCCCTCACGCTGTAGTCACCGGACATGGCGTGGGAGCATAGGCCGTCCAGGGCCGGCGCATGGGGAGGGGTTCGTGCCGGAGCAGGCGCGCCTCCAGGGATCCGTGGCCCCATCAGATTTCTGGGGGGCACGCTGACTTCTCCACGCGGCAAGGCTGCGGAATCCCTGAGAAGAACCCGCTGGTGCGCTCCTTGCTCCGCGCCGTACGCGGTCACTCTTCGGCTGAAGGAGCCTCGATGCGCTGGATGCGAATGCTGGGATGTTGCCTGACGGTCATGACCCTCGCGGCCTGTGGTTCGGATGACGCGGCCGGCAAGCAGGGGAGGCTGACCCTGCGGGATGGGCAGTCACTGGACCTCGCGCAGGAGTGCGGCGTGGACCTGCCCCAGTGTCCGCAGGGCCTGGGCTGCATCGCCATCAAGCTGGAGGGGAAGACCCAGGCGCGCTGCGTGAACGAAGCGACGCTCTGCACGGAGCTCGTCTCCTGCAGCGGAGGCACCGAGTGCGCCATCCTGACCTCGTATCCCGGTCAGGTCGTCTGCTCCGGCAAGTGCACCGGCTCGGACTGTGACGGAACCGTGTCCAGCGAGCCTTGAGCGGACGTGGCGCCTGAGCAGCGGCCCCGGCCCCTTGATCGAGGTCAAGGCTCAGCGCGTCCGCCGATCTCCGGAAAGCGTTCGTAGGCGCGCTTGAGTGCATCCAGGTGGGCGGGGTCGTCCAGGTCGAGCGGCGCATCGGTGAGCTGCACGACCCAGCCGCCCGATGCCGTGCGCCGCGCCCGTGAAAGCAGCTCGGCGTCGCGGGTCGAGTCCGGGAACCCGATGGCCTGCGCGGCGGCAGCCGACCAGTAGTTGAGCCACCCAAGGTAATAGGGAATCTCGGGCGCGCGGATATGCTCGAAGAGCTTCAGGGAGGGCAACCCCCGGCGAGGGGACGGCGGCCCTTGCTGCGTGGGTGCTGTCTGATACGCGATGTCCACCGCAGCGTCGTCTGGCGTCGCATGCCCCCAGAACGCTCGCGTGCCCTCCGCCAAGCCTGCCAGCATCTCCGCCGCTGCTGAGATGACGGCTGCGTCTAGCGGCAACTTCGCATGAACTTGGAGTTGTGGCTGCCCGCCTGGGCTCACATACGCGGATTCGTGCTGCCCGGAAATCATCACGGGGTAACGCTCATCGCCGTTACATATCATCGGGAACTCGCCGCGCGTGGTCGCCTCAGCCAACCACGCATCGCGCTGTGGCAACGCGGCAAGCTTTCGCCTCTCGGTAACTCTCCACTCCAGACGCAAGCCGGACAACGCTCGTTCCAAGGCATGGACGGCAGCAATTGTGCGGTTGTCGTCTCGCACAAGCGCAGGCGCATAGGCGTTGAGAATGAGGGGGCTTTGATGGGTCATCGTTTGCATCCCGTGACAACGACGTTGAGGGTCCGGTTCCGTCGCAGCAGCGCGTCTTTGTGCGCTTGGGTGCTCACCCCAATGACGAAGCCATACCCGCATGCCGCCGCAGAATCACGCTCCGTTGTTATCTGCTTGTATTCAGTCGCAATCTCCTGCTCCCGAACGAATTCATTGTATGTGTCAAACCGATGGGTCTTGATCTCCCACAGCACGCGCACGCCGACTTGCAGCGCATCGAAGCGTACACCGCCAACGAGCACGTCCATTCCAGGATAACGGTTGGGCGGGAACTCGTCGGCGCACGCATTATGCGGGTCATCTCCGCCCGCGTGAGGCACGGGAACGGGCTCGCAACTGGCGCGGCGCGTCCGGTCCAGGGGCCCAGGTGGCGCCGGGGGCTGCCAGTCCTGCCCTGTGGGCTCCGGCTCCGACTTGGGCTTGCGTTGCGCTTCAGCTTCCCGGGATGACACCTTCGTTCCTCGTGAGGCCCCTGTTTCCTCGGGGTAGGAGTGGCGTAGCTCATATGCATTCAGCTCTTCCTTGATGGCGACGGCGACAACCACCACGCCAAGGACGATGACGGCTCCCAGAACGATCTCAGGAGCCACCAGAACGCAGAGCCCGACGCCCATGGCACCCGCGCCAGCGGAGGCGACCGCGCATCTTCCCGCAGTGTCGTGGAACTCGATCCGATCATGGTCGAGGGCCTGATAACACCTCTCCACCAGGGCGGGCCAAGGCTGGGAAGCTTCACGGACAACGCACTGCCCGCCGTCTGTCCAGGGCAGCGCTGCCGCTCGCTGGAGATTGGCAATTCTCTGGCTCCGAGTTCCCCGCGCGCTGGGCGTCGGTGTCGACGTAGCGCAGGCGGAGAGAAAAAGTAGGAGTCCGATGCAGGCGCGGGAACGCATGACCACAGCCTTTCCACCAAGGCAAGGAGCTACGGGGCAGGGGTGGCCCAGTCTAGGGGATGCCAGCACGCGCTGACGACGCGGGGACTCGGTACGTGCCCGAGTGCTGCTATCCGGGGCGGAGCACCAACAACTCGGCGCGGTGGCCTGTACCAGGGGAGCGACGGCCAAAAATCGGCGCGGTAAAGCTGCGCCAACACGGCGGGGAAACTGGCGTCGGACCTGCCCCCGTTGCAATGACAGCAGGGCCGTCACGGCTCGTCGGTCATGCTGGAGAGCTGTTCCAACGCAAGCTCGCGGTAGTAGGGGACGACTTCGACAGCGAGCACCTCGCGCATTTGCTGGCGTGCGCTGTCGAAGTCACCCTGTCGCTGGAACCTCCACATCAGGTCCAGTGCATCTGTCAGGCGGTTCGACCCCTCCGCGATGCGCCGCTCGGTCTCGCGCAGCAAGGCCAGCGCCTCGGAGCTGGTGCTCAAGGCCGCCTCCGCATTGGTGATGGATACTTCCGCAGCGGTGCGCAGCACGAGGGCGCGCACGTCGTCACTCAGCGTCAGTGGAACTCCCTCGCGGAGGATGCGCCGTGCGAGGTCGCGGAACGGGTTCCAGTCGGGAGCGTTCATTCGGTCCTCACCGCTTCGGGCTACCTTGCTCACGTCGGCTGAAGATCGCTGACTGGGGAACCGTTCATCAAGACTGCACGGATCCATGTCGCAGGAGAGGGTGCGTGATGGCGTAGGTCCAGACCTCCGTCGCGAGCTTGAGCGCGGAGACCTCGGACTCGATTCCGCCGCGAACCTCGTCACGCAGCACGCGGAAGGCCCCCTGTCCGCCCGTCCACTGTCGCGACCTTTCACCTCGCAGGGGACGCCAGGGCCGGTTCGTGCACGTTGCAACCCGGGCGTCAGCGCCCCTCCCGCAACCCCCTGGGATGCCTGGGCCTGACGGTGGCCCTCTCCGGTACGGCGGATGCACAAGCTGTGCGGCGAGATCGCCATGACCTTCGAATACGCCGCCGGGACCGCGCTCGCCGTCCTGCTGTCCCTCTACCTCGTCTACGCCCTGCTCCGGCCGGAGCGCTTCTGATGACGCTCACCGGCTGGCTCCAGACCCTGCTGTTCTTCGTCCTCGTCCTCGCGCTGACAAAGCCCGTGGGCGCTTACCTCTTCCGCGTCTTCGAGGCCAACACCCAACCCCTCCCACGCCTGCTCGGTCCCATCGAGCGCGCCCTGTTGCGCCTGTGCGGCGTGCGCCGCGAACACGAGCAGACGTGGGGCCAGTACACCGCCGCCCTGCTCGCCTTCAGCCTCCTGGGCGTCGTCATCCTCTACGCGCTCCAGCGGCTCCAGCACCTGCTCCCGCTCAACCCGCGGGGCCTGCCGGCCGTCGGTCCGGCGCTCGCCTTCAACACCGCCGCGAGCTTCGTCGCCAACACCAACTGGCAGTCCTACGCCGGTGAATCCACCCTGAGCTACGCCACCCAGATGGCGGGCCTGACGTGGCAGAACTTCGTCTCCGCCGCTTCGGGCCTCGGTGTCGCGCTGGCGCTGGTTCGCGGCCTCACCCGTCGCCCCGGTCCGGAAGGCCGCAAGACGCTGGGCAACTTCTGGGTCGACCTGGTGCGCGGCACGCTCTACGTGCTGCTGCCCCTGAGCTTCGTCGCGGCCCTGTGCTTCGTCTCGCAGGGCGTGCTCCAGAACCTCGCGCCGTACCACGACGTCACCACCGTGGAGGGCGCGAAGCAGACGCTCGCCTTCGGGCCCGTGGCCTCGCAGGAAGCCATCAAGATGCTGGGCACCAACGGCGGTGGTTTCTTCAACGCCAACAGCGCCCACCCCTTCGAAAACCCCACGCC
>NZ_RAWD01000470.1:0-5457 GCF_003612065.1 Corallococcus sp. CA047B | reverse complement strand
GCCCTGGTGAAAGGGCCACCGCCTTCCGCGCGGAGGACGTGGGCGTCCGGCGGGAGGCGGCCACCGGGCCGGAGCGCCGGGCGGTGCGGGCGGGCCTCGCGATGCTGGCGGACTGGCTCGCGGACTACGAGGCGTGGGTGGCGCGGGACGTGGGGCTCTCCTGGCGGCGCGAGTGTCTGTCCGCGCGTCGCAAGGCGTCGCCCGTTGCTGCGGAGGAGTTGTCGAACGCCTGGAGGCGGATGGCCGTGCGCGTGCGCGCGACCGACGCCCAGGTGCAACACCGTACCGCTCCGATGCTCGGAGCGTGAGGAGGACACCATGCTGGCACGACTGTTCCGAGCCGATGCGCCGTCCGTTCATGCCCACGTCCCGTGGGAGGACCTGCCGGACGAAGCCCTTCCCACGCCGCCGCTGTGTGAGGGCTATGGAGACGCCCACCTGCCGGTGACGACGCGAGTCCCGCTCGCGCAGGCGTACTTCGATCAAGGCCTGCGCCTGTTGCACCTGGGCTGGGGGCTGGAGGCCCGCCGCGCCTTCGCGGAGGCCGCGCGGCAGGACCCTTCACTCGCCATGGCGTGGTGGGGGCTCGCGCTCGCAAGGGGCGCGGGGGCCCGCTTCGCCGCCGACCGCGCGGAGGCCATCCGCAAGGCGCTGGTGCTGGCGGAGGGCGTCACCGACCTGGAGCAGCGCCTGGTGGTCGCCGCCAGCCTGCTCGCGGACAAGGGGCCCGCCAATGGCCGGCACGCCTTCGTGCGCGAGATGGAGTGCCTCATCGACCGCTTTCCGGAGGAGCCCGAGCCGCGCCTGCTGCTCGCAGGCTTCCTGATGGACGGCTACGAATCCGACGGACGTCCCGGCCAGGGCCAGCCGTATGCGCAGTTCATCCTGCGCGACCTGCTGCGCACGCACCCAAACCACGCGGGCGTGCACGTGGCGTGGGTGCAGGCCTGGCTGCCGAGCGCGAAGCCGGAGATGGCCCGGGAGAGCGCCGAAGCCCTCGCGACGCGGGTGCCCGCTGGAAGCCCCGCGCTGCTCGCCGCCGGACGCCTGCTGCTGCGCGTGGGCCGGGTGGTGGAGGCGAACCGCATCCTGGAGGCGGCGGTGGCGGCGGATGACGCGTACCTCGCCCGCGAGTCGCTGCCCCTGGAAGTAGCGCCGAGCGCGGACACCGCCCTGCGCCTGTTGAGCGAAGGCTGCGCGGAGGTGGGGCAGTACCGGGGCGCGCAGTCGTGGGCCCGCAGGCTGCGTCAGCGCGTGGAGGCCGCGGGTGCGCAGCCCCAGGCGGTGCTCTTCGCCGCGACCACGCTGGTGGCCGCGCACCTGCGCTTCGGCTTCTGCCGCGCGGCGGCGGAGGTCCCGATGGAGCTGGGCGACGCCGCCACCGTCGCGGAGCAGGGCCTGCGCGACGCCGTGCGCCTCTACGCGCGCGGGGCCTGCGCCCTGGAGACGGGACGGCTGGGCGACGTGGAGCGGGCGTGCGTGTCGCTGGACGCGCTGGTGCCCGCGCTGTCGGAGGCGCCCCGTTCAGAGGGCCGGGCCCTGTGTCCTCGCGACGTGGCGCGCACGATTGAAGTCGCAGCGCAGGAGCTGCGGGGCACGCTGGATGCGCGTCGCGGAGACTCCGGCCGCGCGGAGGCCGCGCTCACTCGCGCACTTCGGCTGGAGCGGCGCCTGCGGCCGGTGGGGCCCGCGCTCTTCTGCCGTCCGCCCCGGGAGACGCTGACCCGCGTGCGCCTGCGCTCCGGCCGTGAGGAGAAGGCCCTGGAGCTGGCGCTGGAGCGGGCAGGGGAGCGGCCCGGCTGTGGCCACTGCATGCTGCTGGTGGCCGAGGCGCACGTCGCCTGTGAGTGCATGTCCGAGGCGGCGCAGGACTACGCCGTGGTGTTGGACCTGTGGCGCGACGCGGATCCGCACCTGCCGGGCCTGCAGCGCGCGAAGGGCTTCGCCTCCAGGGGAAGCCGGGGCCGCGCCGCGCTGCGCCGGGTGGCGGATGCGCCGGTGGACACCGCTCCCGCACCCCGGGGCGGAGAAGGGCCCTGGACCGTGCATGGGGCATGAGCGTCCGCGCGGCCGTGCTTGACGGGCGCGCGGGCTTCGCGTCACTAGGGGGCACTCGCAAGGAGCTGCCCCATGCCCTCATTCCGCCTGAAGCCCGAGCACGCCGCCCTGCTCGTCGTCGACATCCAGGAGCGCCTGTGCGCCGCGATGGAGCGCGATGCCCTGGACCGCATGCTCGCGCGCACCGGCGCCGCCGTGGAGGGGGCCCGGGCCCTGGGCGTGCCCGTCTTCGTCACGGAGCAGTACCCGCAGGGGCTGGGCCGCACGCACTCGCTCCTGAAGCTGAAGCTGGGCACGTTCACGCCGCTGGAGAAGATGGACTTCTCCGCCGCCACCCCGGACGTGCTCTCGCTGCTGGGCGACCGCAAGCAGGTGCTGCTCGCCGGCATGGAGACGCACATCTGCGTCTTCCAGACCGCGCGCGACCTGGCCGAAGGAGGCCGTGAGCCGTGCCTGCTGGCGGACGCGGTGCTGTCCCGCACGGAGGAGGACCGCCGCGTGGGCCTGGAGCTGTGCCGCGACGCGGGCGCGCGCATCCTCACCGTGGAGTCGGCCCTGTTCGACATGCTGGGCCGCGCGGGCACGCCCGAGTTCAAGAAGGTGTCCGCCGCCGTCCGCTAGAAGGGAACGGCGGCGGAAGGGACGCCGCTCACGCCTTGCGCAGGAAGGGTGCGCGCGCCAGGCGCACCAGCATCATCAGCAGCACCAGCACCCCGGACAGGACGGTCTGCGAACCGCCCACCGGGAAGTCGTAGAAGTACGCGAACAGGTAGCCGCCCGCGCCCGCGATGCCGCCCAGCACGGTGGCGGTGAAGAACGTCCACGGCAGCCGCAGATCCAACACCAGCGCCGCGATGGCCGACAGCGTGGAGAACGCGAAGACGGGCAGGGCGCCCAGCGCGCGCGCGCAGACGCCCACCATGATGCCAATGGACACCATCAACACCGTGTCCAGCATCCGCACCGGCAGCCCCTGCACGGTGGCGCCGATGCGGTCGAAGCTGACGAAGGTGATGCCCCGGTACCACCACAGGTGCAGCACCATCAGCACCGCGCCCACCGCCGCCACGGCGTGCAGTTGATCCGGCGTCACCAGCACCGCGGTGCCGAAGAGGATGCCCTGGATGTCATGGGCCTCCTGCGCGATGCGGTCGCCCACCAGGATGGCCGCGCCGCCCGCGAAGGCGAACGCGCACCCCAGCAGACTCTCACGGGACAGGCGCAGCCGCGCGGGCTCCACCATCAGGAGCAGCGTGGCCGCCACTGACAGCACCACCGCGCCCACCAGCGGATCCACGTGCACGCCCAGGTGGATCTCCGCGAAGAAGGCCAGCGCCACGCCCAGGCCCGCCGTGTTCGTCACCGCCGCGCTGACGAACACCATGCGCCGGAGCACGACGTAGACGCTGAGGAAGCCCAGCACGCACCCGGCGATGAGCGCGCACAGGATGGGGTCCTGGAACAACTCCCAGGCGGACTGGAACTGCTCCCACTTCGTGGGCTCAAGCAGGACTGTTTCCACGATGTGGCCCCTGGGGTGCGCTGTGGCAGTAGTCATCGCCGTACTGGCGGCGGAAGGCCGGATGGCAGAACACGGTGCGCGCATCGCCCATGACGAAGCAGCGGTGCTCGCGGTCCACGAAGAGGATGACGTCGGCGTGCTCGGCCGCGACGGACAGGTCGTGGCTCACCACCACCACGCCCAGGCCCCGGTCATGCGCGAGCGCGCACAGCCGCAGCATCGTCTGCTTCTCCGCCACGGCGTCCATCGCCGCGGTGGGCTCGTCCAGCAGCACCACGTCCGCCTCGGTGGCGATGACGCGAGCGAGCAGCGCCCGCTGCTTCTCGCCACCGGACAGGTCACGGAAGGGCCGCTTCGCGATGCCGCGAGCCCCCGCGGTGTCGAGCGCCGCCTCCACCTTCTGCCGGTCGGTGGCGCTGGGGAAGGGCCGTAGGAAGTTCCACCCCGACAGCCGGCCCCACCCGGTCAGCTCGCGCGCATGCACCGGGAGCAGCGAGTCGATGGAGGACATCTGCGGCACGTACGCGCTGCGGATGTTCGGGGTGCCCAGGGCGATGCGTCCGGACACCGGGGGGATGAGCCCCAGCAGCGTCTTGAACCACGTGCTCTTGCCGGAGCCATTGCGGCCCACCACCGCCACGAACTGCCGGCGGCGCACCACCAGGTCCATGGGCGGCAGGATGTCCTTGCCCCCGTAGCCGATGACGAGCTGCTCGCACTTGAGCAGCACTTCCCCCGGCTCCGCTGGCGGCGCGGCGCGGTGCGCGCTGTCCAGCTCCGTCTCGTGATCACCATGCGCCACGGTTCACCTCCGCGGTCGGGCTCACTTCGCCCACCTTCTGCAAAAGGGCGGTGCGCACCGCCGCGTTCTCGACTGCATCCAGGTCCACGACGCCATCCAGGCCCTCCTTCGCGGTGGACCAATCCACCGCGTCGAAGAGCTCCGGCGTCAGCGCCAGCTTCAGGCCCAGCTCCACGCGCGGCTTGTTCTCCCGGTCGGACGGCACGTCCAGGTCGCCCTTGAGCACGGCCAACGGTTCGGCCTCCGTGCCCGACGTCGTCGCGGTGAGGCGGAAGGTCCGGACGCCGACGAAGCGCGCCGGGACGCGGCCATCGCGAACGCTGCCCGTCATCCGCAGGCCGGTGATGGACCAGCGTCCGCTGGAGACATTCGTCCGCGTCAGCTCGCAGTCCGGCTTGCAGGTGAGCCCCACCGTCGGCGCCGCCAGCAGATCCAGCTCACCGTCGACGGGGAGGTTGGCCACCGTGGTGGTGGTGATGCCCCCGCCGCCCAGCTCCGCCTGGATGTCCTCGTAGTCGACGAGCGACCCGTCGTCGCTGTGGCAGTGCCCGTTGTGGCAGAGCGAATAGCCCGGAGGCGGCGAGGAAGGGTCGAACGTGGTGGCACCGCCGCCGCCGGAGCTGGCCAGCAGGTCGATGCTGCCCAGGCTCACCGCGCCGGAGTCCATGCGCAGCTGGAAGTCGGACGCGAGCGCCTGGTAGCCGTCGCCCGCGTCGCGGCGGGGCAGCGGCGTGTACGCGGCCTGCACGGAGGGCTCCAGCACCGCGAAGCCCTCACCCGCGTCGAGCGCGCACCCGGACAGCAGCGCCACGGGAAGCCATTGGAGAAAGCGTCTCATGGTGTCACTCCGCCTTCCCGGCGAGGCCCTGCTCCAGGCGGCTCACCAGCAATTCGATGCGCTGCACGTACGTCTGGCCATTGCGGAAGTCGGTGCCGCCGGGGATGACGATGAGCGGCGCGGGGATCTTCGACGCTACGAGCTTCGCGGTGCCGTCCGGGTAGTAGTCCTCCTTGACCACCACCTTCACCTTGCGCGCCTTGCCCTGGGCCAGCACCTGCGCGATGTGGGACGGGT
>NZ_RAWD01000046.1:0-37991 GCF_003612065.1 Corallococcus sp. CA047B | reverse complement strand
GGCTTCGAGGCCCTCAACGGCAAGCAGCACGGCAGCAAGACGCTGCGCGGCTTGCTCTTCTCCACGCGCAGCGTCTTGCTGCCGTGCTGCTTGCCGTTGAGGGCCTCGAAGCCCGTCGAGTCTGCCTCCGCGACGAAGACGTACGCGAACGTGGGGCGCAGCTCCGCGCGCACCATCTTGCCCACCGGGGCGCCCGCGTCCTCCATCGCCGTGGCGATGCTGCCCGGCCCCAGGCCGTCGGCGGTCCCCAGGTTCACCCAGAGCTTCACCTCGCCCGGGCCCGGCTCCAGCGCGGCGGACGACACCGGCGCGCCACGGCCGCGCTCACCCCGGTCCTCGCGGCGGGGCTCGTCGCGGCGCGGACGGCGCTCACGCTCAGCGGACTCCGCGCGCGGGGCGGGACGCTCCGTGCGCTCACCCCGGTCCTCGCGGCGGGGGGGACGCTCGCGCTCGCGGTCCTTGCCCCGGCGCTCCAGGGGCTTTCTCTGCTCCACCGGCTCGCGCTTCTCCGTCTCACCGGCGGCCTGCGCCTTCTCCATGCGCAGGTGGCTGAAGAAGTACTTGATGAGGAACGCGATGAGGTCGTCCGCGTCGCTGCGCGTCTTGAGCTGCGACGCCAGGGGCAGGAAGCCCTCGAAGATGCTGGAGCCCGTCGCCTCGCGGATCTCCCGCACGTGGCGCTCGGTCCACAGGTGCATGGCCTCTTCCGGGGCCGGCATCTCGCGCATCTCGAACTTGATGCCGAACTTCTTCTCCAGCACGGAGAAGGTCGCCAGCTCGCGCCCGGAGAAGAGGTTGATGGCGGTGCCCTTGTTGCCGATGCGGCCGGTGCGGCCCACGCGGTGCAGGTACACGGCCGGGTCCTCCGGCAGGGAGTAGTTGATGACGTACTCCAGCCCGGAGATGTCGATGCCGCGCGCCGCGATGTCCGTGGCGACCATGAAGGCCACCTCGCCGCGCTTCACCTTGCCCATCACCCGCTCGCGCTCCTTCTGCGGCAGGTCTCCGTTGAGCAATTCCGCGTCGAAGCCGTTGCGGTTGAGCACCGCCGTCACCAGCGCCGTGTCATCCCGCGTGTTGCAGAAGATGATGGCGTTGGAGGGCTCTTCCTTCTCCAGGATGTAGATGAGGTTGCGCGGCTTGGGGAACTGATCCGACACGTCGTAGCGGATGTGGTGGATGTGCTCCACCGTGAAGACGTCGCCGGACAACAGCAGCGTCTCCGCGTTCGTCGTGTAGCGCGCGATGAGGTTCTGGATGTCCGTGGGGACGGTGGCGCTGAAGAGCAGCACCTGGCGCGTCTTCGGAAGACGGTCGAGGATCCGCGTCACCTCCTCGTAGAAGCCCTGGTTCAGCATCTCGTCGGCTTCATCGAGGATGGCGTGGTCGCAGGCGTCCAGCTTCAGGTTGCCGCGGTTGATGTGGTCGAAGACGCGGCCGGGGGTGCCCACGATGATGGGCGTGCCCTCTTCCAGCGCGTCCTCCTGCTGCTTCATGGAGGCGCCGCCGTAGATGGCCGCCACCTTCACGCCCTTGTACTTGGCGAGCGTGGTGAGCTCCTCCGCCACCTGCAGCGCCAGCTCGCGCGTGGGGCAGAGGATGAGGGCGCGCACGCGCTTCTCATCGGGGGAAATCTTTTCCAGCAGGGGCAGGCCGAAGGCGGCCGTCTTGCCCGTGCCCGTCTTGCTGCGGACGATCAGGTCCTTGCCCGCCATCGCGGGGCCGAAGGCCTTGGCCTGGACAGGGGTGGGATTCGTGTAGCCGCGATCCGCCAGCGCGCGGCGGAGGGGCTCGGAGAGGTTCATGTCTTCGAAGCTGATGTCCGCGATGTACTCGCCGGGACGCGTCGGGGCTTCGTCAGGCGCCGGGGCTCCCGGCGTGGGCTCTTGGATGTCGCTCATCAGGCATGGGCATAGCCCCTGCATTACCCTCTGGCAACAATCGCGGCACTTTGGGGTATGGAGCGCGCATGGCGAATGGGAGGAAGAGAACCAATAGTCCGGCCCCCAAGGCCCGCGCGAAGCGGGCATCAGCCCCCGTCCGCCCGGACGCCGCCCGGGAGGAATCCGGGGTGGAAGCCGAGGAGGGAGAGGCCCTGGATCCGGACTCCCTGGAGCCGGACCTGGCGGAACTGAACGAAGCAGAAGCGGAAATCGAGGAACCCGCGCCCCGCGCCGCCCGGGTGCCCGCGAAGGCCGCGGCCCTGGTGCGCGCGGAGAGCGCGTCCGCCCTCACCAACCGCGACCCGCTCCAGGCCTACATGGCCGAGGTGACGCGCCACCCGCTGCTCACCCGCGAGGAGGAGCATCAGCTGGCCAAGGACTACCAGGCCACGGGGGACGTGCGGGCGGCCTACCGGCTGGTGGCCTCCAACCTGAGGCTGGTGGTGAAGCTGGCGCACGAGTACCACCGCAACCCGCTGTCGCTCCTGGACCTGGTGCAGGAGGGCAACATCGGGCTGATGCAGGCGGTGAAGAAGTACGACCCGGACCGGGGCGTGAAGCTCAGCAGCTACGCCGCCTGGTGGATCCGCGCGTACATCCTCCGCTACATCATGGACAACTGGAAGATGGTGAAGCTGGGCACCACCGAGGCCCAGCGGAAGCTCTTCTTCAAGCTGCGCCAGGAGCAGGACAAGCTCATCTCCCAGGGCTTCGAGGCCAGCCCGCGCCTGCTGGCCGAGCGCCTCAACGTCACCGAGCAGGACGTCGTGGAGATGGACCAGCGGCTGGGCCACGACGAGCTGTCCATCGACGCACCGCTGGGCAACGACGGGGACTCCGGCGGCACGCGCGCGGACCGCTACCTGCCGTCCACCGCGGTGCCCGCCGACGAGCGGCTGGGAAGCGAACAGCTCAAGGCCCTCTTCCGGGAGAACCTGAACGCGTTCGCCCAGACGCTGGAGGGCAAGGAGCTCTACATCTTCGAGCACCGCCTCACCGCGGACGAACCGCTCACGCTCCAGGACATCGGGGACAAGTACGGCGTCAGCCGCGAGCGGGCCCGGCAGATTGAAGCGGCCCTCATCAACCGGATGCGCGAGTTCATGCGCGAGCGCATCCCGGACTTCGACATGGTGGCGGTGCCCAAGGGCTGAAGGCAGCCCCCGGGCGCCGGCCCCGGCCGCTACTTCCAGGGCCGGGAGATGATGCAGGCGTTGATGCCGCCCACGCCCATGGACAGCTTGCCCGAGCACCCCTCGGGCGCCGGCTCCTCGTGGTCGAACACGAAGTGCTTGTGCACCTTGGCGATCTGCTTGTTGAGCTCCGGGGCCGCCAGGGGCGTGGGGTAGACCTTGCCCTGTTCGGCGCCCAGGTACTGCGCGGTGAGCTCCCAGCCGCCGCCCGCGGACATGCCGTGGCCGAAGGTGCCCTTGCGCGCGGTGATGAGCACCGAGTCGGGCAGCACGTCGCGCAGGTTCTGCACCTCCAGGAAGTCGCCCGGGGTGGCGGTGGCGTGCAGGTCCCAGCTGCCCACGTCCTTGGGCTCGCAGCCGGCGGAGGCGAGCGCCTCGCGGATGGCCAGCGTGGGGCCTTCCTTGGACGGGGTGATGATGTGGTCGGCGTCCGCGGTGACGCCCACCGCGACGGGCTCCAGGCCCAGCGCCTTGTAGCCCTTCTGGGTGAAGTGCTCGTAGTCGCCCACCACCCACACCACCGCGCCTCCGGCGATGTGCGTGCCGCGCAGCGCGGTGAGGGGCTTGGACACGGCGGCGTCCGCGGAGATGACGCGCGCGTTGTAGAAGCCGCCCACCACCAGCGGGTTGGGCGCCGCGTCCGTCATGCCCAGCACCACCGCCTTGGCCTCGCCCAGGCGGATGGCGTTCATCGCGAGCTTCAGGCCGTAGCCGAACGACGAGCACGCGGCCACGGGCGCGAACGTCATGCCCGTAATCTGCCCCAGCATGGAGACCTGCGAGGCGGGCGTGTTGTGGATGTTCCACAGCACGTTGGAGGACACCGCGTTCCAGGGGGGCTCCGGGGAGCTCCACTTCTTCTGCAGGCGCGCGTTGCGCGTGCGCTTCTCCTTGATGACGGCGAGCTTGGCGGACTCCACGTCGCCCTCGTCGGGCACGCCCATGGCTTCAATCTCGCGCAGCTCCTCCAGGTACTCGCGCAGCTCCGGCGAGCGGCCGGCCCAGAAGTGCCACCAGTCGTCCTCCGCCTTGTCGCGCTCCACCTCCTCGATGGTGGAGGGCTCCGGGGGCATGCCGGGCAGGGCCTCGCGCGTCTCGCGCCACGCGCGCACGGCGCTGTTGTGCTCGGGGCTGGCCCAGAAGCGGTCCCACCGGCGCTGGGCGCGGTAGAGGTCCAGGGAGATGTTCTGGATGGTGGGCAGGTCGCCCAGGCCGGTGCCCACGTAGACGTGCGCGCGGGCGCCCAGGTCCTGGAGCTCCTTCTCGATGCCGGGGTTCTGCGACAGCGACTGGATGAAGGCGCCGATGGCGTACTGCGTGGGCTGCCCCATCTTCCGCTCCAACTGGGAGAAGCGGCTGCCGGGAAAGCGCGCGTCGATCCACGGCTTGTAGTCGGCCAGGTTGAAGGTGGGGTTGCCGACGAGGAAGTTGTCCGGACCGAAGCCGTTGAAGGGGGTCAGCCAGGTCTCGGAGGACGCGAGGTTCTTCGCGAACGCCTCGATGTTGGGGGAACGCGGGGCAACCACGCCCCAGCCGAAGATTCCGACTCTGCGCACGGGTGTTTCCTTCGCCGCCGGGGGGAAGACTACAGCGGCTGGATCTTGAGGTTGTCGAAGTGGACGCGCGTCTGCCAGCCCGAGAAACCGAAGTACCGGTTGCGCGGGCCGTAGAGGGGAGAGGCGTCCTGGAGGGACAGGAAGGGCTTGCCGTCCACTTCCCACGACAGGAGTCCATCCCGCCGGGTGATGCGGAAGTGGAAGCGCTGGCCGGGGGTGACCACCGCGCCGTCGCGCACGGCGCGGTCGTTGGTGTGCTCGTGCTGGCGGGCGATGACGGACTGGGTGTTGCGCCAGCCGCCGAAGATGAAGACGTAGCCGGTGGCGGTGTACTGCAGGCGCGGGTCCCCCGCGTAGAAGGAGCGGCCGTCGCCCCAGGCCTCCACCTTCATGTCGCCGTCGGCGCTGTCGGCCCAGGCGTCGAATTCGATGGAGGCGTTCTGGGGCAGGGGCTTCTTGAGCCACATGGGGCGGTTGCCCACGCCCTGCACCACCAGCGCGCCGTCTTCAATCTTCACGGCGGCGGGGTTCGTCACGTTCCACGCGTCGCCAATCGTGGCGCGGTTGAAGTCGTCCTCGGAGGGGCCCGCGGGCAGCTCGGGCTCCTGCTTCATGGCCGTGGCGGGCATGGAGTCCGGAGTGCCGATGCGCAGGTTGTCGAAGAACAGCTGCGACTCCCAGCCGGACAGGCCCAGCCGGTCGTGCCCCTTGCCCTTGAAGGGGAACGGGTCATCCAGCTCCGCCACGAGCGTGCCGTCGATGGCCCACTTGAGCACGTTGCCGCGCCGCTCGATGCGCCAGTGGTACACGCGGCCGGACTGCACGGGGGCGCCCACGCGGGACTCCACGCGCACGGCGGTGTCCTTCTTGAAGACGCCGGTGGCGACGAGGTCCGCGCCCTGGCCGCCGCCCTTCTCCGCGATGCGGGCCGCGCGGCGCTGGAGCGCGTCCAGCGCGGGCGCGTTGATGTCACGCCGGGCGATGACGGACAGGCTGTTGTTCCACCCGCCCTGCACCAGCACGTAGCCGGAGGCCGGGTCGCGCCCGTTGCCGAACAGCTCCACGCGGATGTCGCCGTCGGGGTACTCCGGGCGCACGTCGAACTCCACCGCCACGTCGTCCGGCAGCGCGGCCTGGAGCCACAGCGGGTTGTTCTTGGGCGCGGGGCCCAGCAGCTCCCCGTTCGTCACGCGCCAGAAGGCGCCGGTGGAGAAGAAGTCGCGGGCGACGATGCCCGGGTCGTTGAAGGACTGCGCGTAGGGGAGGGTGGCGGTGATGTCCGCCTGCCCCCGGAAGAGCGCGTAGTGGATGAGCGGGAACTGGAGGAGGACGACGATGCCGGCGAGGACGGCCCAGCCCCTGCGGGTGAGCCCGTCAGGCTTCCGCCACGCCTCGGCGGGGGAGGCCCCGGGAGCGGGCGGCAGGGGCGCCGCCGTGGGGGACTCGACCTGCTTCTCCTTGTCCTTGCGGCTGGCCTGGCCCATCGATGCTCGGGGAACTCCGGGGGAAATGGCGGCGGAATGTACGCCCCGGCCCCCCCGGCGTAAAGGATTGCCGGGAGGGGACTACTTGACCCCCCACCGCTTCTCGAGCGCCCGCTGCTCCGCCTGGCGCAGCTTCTGCTTCTCGCGCTCGGCCTTGCGTTGATCCGACTCCTCGGGCGTGGGGCGCACGGCGAGCTGATAGACGCTGCCGGCCAGGGCGAAGAGCAGGGCCGCGATGATGACGCCCCAGGGACGGCTGGCCACGGCCTCCACCACGCCGCCGAACTGGTGCAGTGCCGCGAGCGCGCCAATCACGAACAGCCACGCGCCCACCGCGGAGGCGACGATGCCGCTCACCTGCCGGTGCAGCAGCGCGCCCACGATGCCGCCCACGATGAAGCCCGGGCCGAAGCCGAGCAGGAAGTCGTTCTGCCCGGCGATCTGCCCCGCGACGAGGCCCAGGGGCACGCCCACGCCCACGAAGGTGATGGCGGGTGGGAAGAGGAAGCCCACCGCCATGAGTCCCGCGGCCACGAAGGTGGGCAGGCGCGGATCCAGCTCCATCATCCCCAGCTTCTGGGTGATGGCGCCCGTCCACACGAGGCCCAGCACCGCGCCCACGGGGCCAGCGACCAGACGGAACATCCGGCCTCCGCCCGCGAGCAGCAGCACCACGCCCACGGCCGCGAGCACGACGCCGGCCCACATGGGCAACAGCCGGTAGATGCCCACCCAGCCGGAGGGGTTGAAGGTCTGGTAGGACTTGAGCGCCTGGAGGAAGCCTTCCATGGCGCGTCATCCTACCGACATTGGCCGCTAGGAATAGCGGGTCAGCGCGAGCGCCAGCAGGACGGCCAGGATGACGGCGCCCAGCAGGGCGAAGCCGTAGAGGGCGCGGGGCGTGGCGGTGGCGCGCAGGAGGTCCTCGGCCCGCTCGCGGTCTTCCGGGGAGGGGGCCTGGGCCAGGATGCGCCGGGCGTCCTGGCGGGCGCCCACCACGTCCCCGGCGTCCTTGCGGGCCCAGGCCGCGCGCACTTCGTCGGAGCCGGGGGCGCCGGGCCCTGGGGGCGTCTGTCCGCCTTTCGCCATGGCGCGCGTCTATACCAGGGAATGTGGACACCCGCCGACGGTATAAGCACGTCTCCATGCCCGTGCGGTCCCTGTCCCGTCGAAGCCTCCTGCTCGCCACGTCCGCGCTCGTCCCGCTGCTGTCCCGGCGTGCGTCCGCCTTTGGCGAGAAGAGCCGGTTCATCCCCGCCGTGGCCCGGCACGGAGGCCGCTGGGACGGACGGCTGTCCGGCCTGCGGCGGCTCGCGTGGGAGCTGCAGCGGCGCACGTCCGTGGAGGTGGTGCCGGACGCGCGCCCGTTCGCGCTCAGCAGCCAGGACCTGTTCGAATACCCCTTCCTGTACTTCGGGGGGGACGGGGCCTTCCCGCCGCTGACGGACGCGGAGGTGACGAACCTGCGCCGCTACCTCACCTACGGCGGCTTCGTGTTCGGGGACGCCAACGACGGCAGCGACGGGGACGGCTTCGATGCGAGCTTCCGCCGGGAGATGGCGCGCGTGCTGCCGCAGAATCCGCTGAAGGAGACGCCGGGGACGCACGTCGTCTTCAAGTCCTTCTTCCTGCTGGATGCGGCGCCCGGGCGGCTCTTGCACAAGCCGCTGCCGCTGGTGGCGAGCGTGGGCAAGCGCGCGGCGGTCATCTATTCGCAGAACGACGTGGCGGGCGCGTGGAGCCGCAGCGAGTCCGGCGACTACGAGTTCGACGTGTCCCCCGGCGGCGAGCCGCAGCGCGAGCTGGCCATCCGCCTGGGCATCAACCTGTGCATGTACGCGCTGTGTCTGGACTACAAGGACGACGCGGTGCACCTGCCCCTCATCCTCAACAAGCGGCGCTGAAGGACCCTGGCGCGCGACCGAATGAACTCCCCGTCCTTCAACGCGTGGAAGCTCGTCAGCCTTTCGCCCCTGCCGGTGTGGGCGCTGGTGTTGTTGGCGGTGGGGCTCGTCGCCGGCATCGCGCTGGCGGCCTGGGGCGTGCGCAGGGAGCCGTCCCGTGGCCGGCGGCTGCTCTTGTGGGGGCTGCGCCTGGGCGCGGGCCTGGCGGCGTTCTTCTTCCTCCTGGAGCCCGGCATCCGGCACCTGCAGGTGGCGCGGATGAAGAACCGGGTGGCGGTGCTGGTGGACCGCTCGGCGTCCATGAACTTCCCGTCGGAGCCGGGCGGGCCCACGCGCAGCGCGCAGGTGGCGGCGTTCCTGGAGAAGGCCGCGCCCACGTTCGCGTCCTGGAAGGACCGCTTCACGGTGGAGGTGTACGGGGTGGACCCGGAGCTGTCCCCGGTGACGCCGGCGCAATTGGGCAGCGAGCCCGCGCGCGCGGGGACGACGGACCTGCTCGCGGCGCTGCGGTCCGCGTCGGCGGCGGGGCAGGGGTCGCGCAAGCTGTCCGGGGTGCTGCTGTTCAGCGACGGCGCGGACAACGCGGAGTTGAAGGCCGGGGCGGTGGGCCGGGCTCGGGCGGCGCTGACGGACCTGGGCGTGCCGGTGTCCACGTTCCTGGTGGGGCAGGAGGCGCTGAAGGACCTGGCGGTGGAGGGCCTGAAGGTGGACGACTTCGCCTTCGTGCGCAACTCGCTCACGGTGGAGGTGGAGATCCACGGCCGGGGCTTCGCGGGCCAGGACATCCCGGTGGTGCTCAGCCAGGAGGGCAAGACGGTCGCGAACAAGCTGGTGCGGATGACGACCGCCGACGACGTGAAGCCGGTGTCCTTCACCTTCACGCCGGACCAGACGGGCCGGTTCGTCTACACGGTGACGGTGCCCACGTTCCCGGATGAGGCCGTGAGCGAGAACAACAGCCGGTCGTTCACGCTGAAGGTGATCCGCGACCGGGTGCGCGTGCTGCTGGTGGTGGGCCGGCCTTCGTGGGACGAGCGGTTCCTGCGCGGGCTGCTCAAGCAGGACGCGAACGTGGACCTGGTGTCGTTCTACATCCTGCGCACGCTGTCGGACGACCCGGGGGTGACGAACGAGCGCGAGCTGTCGCTCATCCCGTTCCCGATGGAGGAGATCTTCGACACGAAGCTGCACACGTTCGACGTCGTCATCTTCCAGAACTTCGGTTACTCGGACCCTTCGCTGTCCATCGCGGAGTACGAGCGCAACCTGGAGCGCTACATCCATGAGGGGGGCGCGTTCGTGATGATTGGCGGCGACAGCGTGCTGGGCGAGGGCCGCGCCAGCATGCCCACGCTGATGGAGGCGCTGCCGGTGGAAGCGGCGGGGCCGGCGAACCCGGAGCCCTTCAAGCCCCGGCTGACGCCGGAGGGGTTGCGGCATCCGGTGACGTCCATTGGAACGGGCGCGGCGAGCACGGAAGGCACGTGGGGCGAGCTGGCGCCGATTCCGGGCGCGAACCTGACGCGGGCGCGGCAGGGCGCGACGGTGTTGATGGACCACCCGTTCGCGACGGTGGATGGGAAGAACGCGCCGCTGGTGTCGGTGTGGGACTACGGGCGGGGGCGGGCGATGGTGGTGGCCACGGACGCGACGTGGTCGTGGGCGTTCACGGCGCACCGGGATGGTTCGCCGAACCGCGCGTATGACCGCTTCTGGGGCAATGCGCTGCGGTGGCTGGTGCGCGACCCGGACCTGACGACGCTGAAGGTGACGGCGGACCCTCCGTCGGTGGAGCCGGGGCGTCCGGTGGGCGTGGTGGTGCAGGCGCGGATGGCGGACTACCAGCCGGCGCAGGACGCGCAGGTGCGGGTGGAGCTGTTCTCGGTGGCGACGCAGAAGCCGGTGGCGGTGCAGACGGGCGCCACGGGGGCGGACGGCGTGGTGCGGCTGGAGTTCGCGCCGCCGGCACCGGGGCCGTACAAGCTGCTCGCGTCGGCGAAGAAGGGCGACACGGACCTGGGCAAGGGCGAGGACGCGGTGGCGGTGCGCGCGGTGGGCCCGGAGCTGTCGGACGCGTCGGTGCGGCCGCAGTTGATGGAGCAGATCGCCAGCGTCACGGAGGGCAAGGCGTACAAGCTGCCGATGGACGGGCTGCCGGACGTGCCGCTGTTGGATCCGCCGGTGGTGGAGGTGGGGCGCGCGAAGGACCAGCCGCTGTGGGATCGCTGGTACTACCTGGTGGCGCTCATCGCCCTGCTCGGCGCGGAGTGGTTCGCGCGGCGGCGGTTCGGGTACGTGTGAGGCGGCATGTTCTCCGCCTGCTGGGCTCGCCGGTGTCGCTACACGCCTCGGGTGAGCCGAGCCGTGTCCAGGCCGTCTTCGATTTCAAGTTTCCGTGCCCGAGCGGCAATCCGTTGCAGTGGGGCCAGCATCCCCATCACGGCGCGTCCCAGGGCGAACTCTACGAACGGGCGTTGGGCATCAAGAGGGCGCGCCTCGTGGCGCCAGGATACGGAGTCCAGTGATGTCTCCGTCGTGGCCGCGCATCCGCCTCCATGGGCATGACGGGGATGCGAGCATCCTCCGTGTGCGGGACGGCCTGGGCGCGGCGTTCTACCTGCGCAGTTCCCACGATGACGTGAAGGAGTCCGTGGCGCGGGTGCTGGAAACGTATCGTCGCGCCATCGCCCCACACACCCTGGGCTGGTACGCGGATGATGAAGGGAACTGGCAGCCGTTGGACGCGAGCGGCTGGCGCTTCATCGAACAGCGGTTGTCCTCACCGCGCGCCGCCGGGGTCTCCCTGTTGGAAGATGCGGAGACGATGACGGGCTATCGGTTCAGCTACCACGGACGGTGGTTGGGCCATCCGCTTCATCTGAACAGTCCAACCGTAACGTCCGCGGTGGGATTCGGGTTGCCTGCGGAAGACCCGAGCGCGGAGTTGCTCCGAAAGGTGTCCCTGGAGATGGCCACGCTGCTGCCCTTCGACTCAGGGCACGCGGGCTTGTGCTTCCAGTTCGACGAGGAGGCCCTGGGGCTGACCGAAGGCATCCGACCGCTGGCCTTCCTCTACCCCGGGCTGGACGTCCCGGAGCTGCGGCGGGATTCGCTGCGGATCGGCACCCGGCTTCGGGGAACGCATTGGATGACGTTCCTGGGACCGACCGTGCTTGCCGACGTGGGCGGCGTCGATGCCTTGCGCACGCGGCTTCGTTCTCCGGGGACCACCGTCAAATCGCTAGCGTCAGGACGTGCGGTGGTGACGCTCGGCGAACAACCCCTCACAGGGGATTCACGACAGGGCGAAACGATGGAGGCCTATCGCGAGCTGTCCCGGCTCCTGGAGCCCTGGATGGACCTGGACCGTGAGGCCTGGGATGGCTTCTCGGAAGAGGACATGCGGCGCTGGGAGCGCCGCTTCCTGGATTGAACCCAGGCCATGCTTCGCGGGGCCTGGCGTGCCCCGCGAAGCAGTGACTCGTGACTCCTACTTCTCCGCGACGCCGCAGGCGATGCGGCCGCCGGCGTCACCGGTGGGGTCGGTGTGGTAGTCGTCCAGCTTGGCGTGCACCACGACGGCGGAGCCGTCCTTGTCGAACATCGACTTCAGCTTGAGGCCCTGGGCGAAGACGTCGAACTGCACCTTGCCGTCCGCGGGGACGTAGAGGTTCGGCAGGTCGCCCTCGTGCTTGCCCTTGGGCGACATCACGCCGTGCTGCTTCTTCGACGGGTTGAAGTGGCCGCCCGCCGTCTTGAAGTCCGGCGCCTCGCACGTGCCCGTCTCGTGGATGTGGATGGCGTGCTCGCCCGCGGGCAGGTTCGTCAGCGTGCCCTTCACCAGCACGCCGGCCGGGCCCTGCTCGAAGGTCACCGTACCCACGTCCTTGCCCTGGGCGTCCTTCAGCGTCGCCTTCGCCGTCTCGCCCGGCTTGGGCGCGGGCTTCTTGGCCGCTTCCGTCGCCGCCGGAGCCGTGGCGGCCGGAGTCCCCGCATCCTGGGCCAGGGCGGGCGTGGTGGTCAGGGCAGCGGCAATCAGCAGGGCGCGAATCGTCATGGGTTCCAAGGCTCCAGGAAGGAGGGTTACGAAACGCCGCGACACTACCCGCCGCACGGCCCCATCGCAGGAGAATGTCCACCCCCCCGCGCGTCGGGTGATGGGGAGTCATCACTCCGGCAGGCTTCCCTCCAGCGGCACCGGCACCACCCGGGAAGCCCCGAACGCGGGCGCCCACACCCGCTGCACCGCCGCCCCGTTCAGGAAGCGCATCACCGCGCGGAACGCCTCCGCCGGGCCTCCCAGCGTCTCGGCCCAGGCCTGACCCCGGGGCGACAGGTTGGGCACCCTGGGGCCCAACTCCTCGCACGACTCGGCGCTCCGGGTGATGCCCAGGCCTTCGTCCCGCACACGCTGGGGCACGTACAGCGGCGCGAACCTCGCGTGCCGGTGGTCGTGCACGCAGCCGGGCTCCTCCAGCAGCGCCGCGGACAGGGGCAGCTCCCGCACGTTGAAGAGCAGCTTCACCGCGTCGTGGTGCGGATCATACGGGCCGCGCAGCCGGTGGTCCCCTCGCGGAATCAAGCGCCGGTCCAGGTAGCAGAACGCTCGCGCTTCGGGCGGCAGCGCGCCCCGGTGCCGGGCTCCGCCGTAGCGGAAGAACGGGCGCACGTGGCACGGGTCCACCTCCAGCGCCGGGCCCTGCTTCAACGCCCGCAGCTTGGGCAGCAGCCCGGGCTCCAGGCCGTACTCCCGCGCGAAGTCCTCCAGCGTGTCCTCCGTCGCGGCCGCGAAGGCCCGCAGGCGCGCGAGCAGCCGCTCCGCGTCCGCGTCCACCAGCAGCTCGTCGAAGCGCGTCTTCACCCCGGGCAGGCTCACCGGGATGAGCGTGGTGAGCAGCTCGCCCCGCGCCCTCCAGTCCGCGTCCAGCACCGCGGCCTCCTGGGCGATGGGGGACAGCCGCCACTCGGGCGGCTCCGGCGTGAAGCACTGGCCCACGCCCTTGTGCTCGTAGCGCGGGGGCGGGGCCTCGCTTCCGGACCGCGACGTCCACACCGTGATGCACGTGCGCACCTGCGTGCCCGTGAAGATGCCCGGCCCCAGGTCCACCACCTCGCGCAGGTGCAGCGCATCCAGCAGGGCACGGCGCAGCGGCGCGTAGATGAACGACTCCAGCAGGCTCGCGGGCGTGATGAAGGCCAGCGCTCCCGGATGCGTCGCCAGGCGCTTCATGGCGACGAGCAGGAAGAAGGCGAAGTCATCCCGCAGGCTGGTGCCGTGCGGCATCGCCAGGGGCACCAGGGCCCTCAGGCGCGCGTAGGCGTCCGCGTCCTTCAGCACCGGCGACGTGCCGTTGTAGGGCGGGTTTCCCACCCATAACTCGGTGTGCCCTTCCGGCGTCCCCGCGAGCAGGGGCTCCAGCCCGCCTCGCAGCGCATCGCCCACGCGAACGTCCGCGCCCGGCACCCGGGCCTGACACAGGCGCGCGACCCCGGCGTCCAGTTCCAGGCCGCACAGCCTCGCGTCCGGCCGGTGCCGCGCCGCCGCCGCGAGGAAGGCCCCCGCGCCACAGGCCGGGTCCACCACCGTGAGCGGGCCCTGGCCCACGTGTCCGAGCGCGAGCGCCAGGGTGCGCTCCACGATGGGCGCGGGCGTGTAGAACGCGCCCACCGCCTTGCGGTTGATGCCGGGGAACTGGTGGACCAGCAGCTCCTCGTCCACCTCGGGCGTGTCGATGGCGCGGGGCATGCCCGGCCATCCTAGCCAGTTTCACCCTCGGTGCCGGGCGGGGTCCAATCCAGGGCCGTCCCACACCGCTTGCAGAAGCGCGCATCCGGGTCATGACCCTGTGCGCCACAGCCCGGGCAGGCCTGGGTGTCCACGTGCTGACGCGTGGCGGCAGCCAGCTCCACCGACACGATGCCCGTGGGCACCGCGATGATGCCGTAGCCCATCACCATCAGGATGGACGCGAGGAACTGCCCGGTGACCGTCTTGGGCGTGATGTCCCCGAAGCCCACCGTCGTCATCGTCACGATGGCCCAGTACATGGAGCGGGGGATGCTGTCGAAGCCGTTCGCCTCGCCCTCCACCATGTACATGAGCGCGCCCATGATGACGTCGATGCTCAGCACCGTGCCCAGGAAGACGATGATCTTCGGGCGGCTGGCGCGCAGGGCCGTCAGCAGCACCTCCGCCTGCCCCAGCAGGTGTCCCAGCTTGAGGATGCGGAAGACGCGCAGGAGGCGCAGCACGCGCACCACCAGCAGCGTCTGCGCCCCGGGGAACACCACGCTCAGGAACGACGGCAACAGCGCCATCAGGTCCACGATGCCGAAGAAGCTGCGCGCGTAGTGCAGGGGTCGGCGCACCGCGATGAGCCGCAGCACGTACTCCAGCGCGAAGAGCACGGTGAAGATCCACTCAGCCACGTGCAGCGCGTCGCTGTAGTGCGTGCGCACCTGCGACACGCTCTCCAGCATCACCGCGGCCACGCTGAACACGATGGCCCACAGCAGGGCCACGTCGAACACCTTCCCCGCCGGGGTGTCCGCTTCGAAGATGACGGTGTGCAGGCGGGCGCGGAAGCCGCCCACGGGGCTCTGCTCGGAAGGCCGGTTCACGGCCGCGCAGCTTAGGCGCAATCCTCCCTCCGTCGAGGATGGTGGGGGCCACGTCCCAGGGAGGGCGGTTTCGCGCCGGAACGTTCACGACCCTCCCTGGTCCTGGACCCGCGGGCGCGTTGCCGTCACCGGCTCCCGGGTCCACCGTTCCTGGCTTCCATTTCCGTGGAGCGGAGGCTTTCCGGCGCAATGCGAATCGTCGAAATGATGCCTACGTGGGGGCTCGCCCTGGGGGTGCTGGCATTGCTCTATCTGAGCCTGGAAGCCGGCTATTGGCTCAGCCACCGCAAGTCAGGGATGGACGACGTGTCGGCGCTCCAGGCTTCGGTGCTCGGCCTGGTGGCGCTCCTGCTCGCCTTCTCCTTCTCCATGGCCTCTGACCGGTACACGCTGCGCCGCGACCTCGTCGTCAAGGAGGCGAACGCTATTGGCACGTTCTACCTGCGCACGGACTTCTTCCCCGAACCCACGCGCGGCGAGATGCGGACCCGGTTGCGCCGTTACACCGACATCCGGCTGGAGGGCTACGAGGCCGCGGGGAATCCGGAGCTCTTCGAGCAACTGCTCCAGGAATCGAATGCGCTCCAGGACGAGCTCTGGTCCCTGCTGAAAGGCGTGGCGCCACAGACCCCGACCGCGGTCCTGACCCTCTCCACCGAGGCCCTCAACGACCTGATTGACGTCTCCGGGGAGCGCCTGGCGTCAGCCCGCAACATCATTCCGAACACCATCTTCGCCCTGCTGCTCGTCGGGATGCTCGGCTCGGCGATGCTCCTGGGCTTCCGGCCGGATACGCGCAATCGGGGCGGCATCCCCTGGCTCATCTTCGTGGTGATCCTCACCGCCGTGATGTTCACCCTCGTGGACCTGGATGTCCCCCTGCGCGGACGCATCCGTTCCGATCAAAAACCGCTGAGGGACCTCCAGCAGCAGCTGCGCTCCATGCCCTGACGCTCTCACGGCAATCGGCGTGGACGCCGTCCGTTCAGGAGACATGCGGACCCTGAAAGACATCCCGAAGCGCGCCCCCCTCTGCCTGCTGGGTCTGGGCCTCGCGCTGACTGCGGGCCTGGCCACCGCGGAGGAGGAAGCACCTCCCACGCCCCAGGCCGTCATGCGCGAGGCGCGCCGCAGCGTGCTCCCGGACGGCATCGAGAAGGCGGAGGCGGTCCGCATCGGTGGCATCGACCAGTGGATTTCGGTCCGGGGACGCCACCGGGACAACCCGCTGCTGCTCTTCCTGCACGGAGGCCCGGGCTTCACGTCCCTGCCGTCCTCCTACTTCTACCAGGGCGAATGGGAGGAGTTCTTCACCGTCGCGCACTGGGACCAGCGGGGCGCGGGGAAGACGCACGCGCTCAACGCCCCGGACAAGGTGCGCCCCACCCTGACCGTGGACCGCATGGTGGCCGACGCGGAGGAGGTGGTCGGCTACTTGCGCAAGACCTACGGCAAGAAGCGCATCGTGCTCGTGGGACACAGTTGGGGGACCGTGCTCGGGGTGAAGCTCGCGCAGCGCCATCCGGAATGGTTCGACGCCTATGTCGGCATCGGCCAGGTCGTGGACGTCCCCCGGAACGAAGCGCTGGGCTACGAGGCCACGCTCCAGGCGGCTCGCGCGGATGGGAACGCGAAGGCCGTCGCGGAACTGGAAGCGCTCGCGCCCTTTCCGGATCCGAAGGATGCCGCGCGCCAGTTGGTGAACCTGCCGAAGGAGCGCCGGTGGCTGTCGCGCTATGAGAGCTACAACTGGCGCGACCGGAGCTGGCACGGCGCGGAGGTCTGGCGCTTCAGCCCGGACGTCACGCAGAAGGACCTCCAGGCGCGGGATGAGGGCCTGGACGCAAGCTTCGTGGCGCTCTGGGGTGCCATCTCCCAGGTGGACTTCACGCCGGTGAAGCGCTTCGCGTGCCCGGTGTTCCTCTTTCACGGGCGGCATGACCTCACCACGTCCGCGCGCCTCATCGAGCCCTGGTACGACGCACTCCAGGCCCCCTCGAAGAAGCTCGTCTGGTTCGAGGACTCCGCCCACATGGTGCACGAGGAGGAGCCCGGCAAGGTGCTCGTCCGACTCGTGCAGGACGTGCTTCCCCTGACTCGGGGGAAGTAGCGCTTCTGCCTTGGAAGAAGAGAGGACGGAACCCGGGCCCCTTTGGAAACACCCGGGTTCCGTCCCTGTCCCCCACGTCGAGGAAGAAACCGTGGAGGACCGCCGAGCAGCCTTCAAGCCTTGTGCGGAGCCTCCGGGATGCCGGGCGGCACCGAGCCCGCCACGCCGGGCGGCGTCACCACCGGGGGCGGAACCAGCGCGCCCACGTGCATGCGGTGCTGCACCTCCGCGAACCGCCGTGACGCCTCCGCCTCCGGCGACACCAGCGACACCACCCACCCCACGAAGAACGACAGCGGAATCGTCACGAGCCCCGGGTTCTTCAGCGGGAAGGGCGCCGACGCGTGCCCCAAGAGCTCCACCTGCACCGTGGGCGACAGGAAGATGAGCAGCACCGCGCTGAAGGCGCCCGTCAGCATGCTCGCCACCGCGCCGCGCGTGGTGAAGCCCTTCCACAGCATGGACAAGAGCAGCGCCGGGAAGTTCGCGCTCGCCGCGATGGCGAACGCCAGGCCCACCATGAAGGCCACGTTCTGCCCCTTGAACACGACGCCCAGGATGATGGCCAGCACGCCCAGCAGCAGGCTCGCCAGCCGCGCCACCTTGAGCTGTTCGGCCTCCGGCGCGTGGCCCTTGCGCACGACGTGCGACCACAGGTCATGGGACAGCGCCGCCGCGCCCGACAGCGTCAGGCCCGCCACCACCGCGAGGATCGTCGCGAAGGACACCGCGGCGATGAAGCCCAGGAAGCCCGTGCCGCCCACCACTTCCGCGAGCATGGGCGCCGCCATGTTGCCGCCCTTGTCCACCGCCGTGATGCCCTGCCGGCCCACCAGCACCGCCGCGCCGAAGCCCAGCACGAACGTCACCAGGTAGAAGAAGCCGATGAGGCCCGTGGCGTAGAACACGCTCGTGCGCGCCGCCTTCGCATTGGGCACCGTGTAGAAGCGCATCAGGATGTGCGGCAGGCCCGCCGTGCCGAACATCAGCGCCACGCCCAGGGAGATGGTCTCCAGCGGGTTGGCCACCAGCTTGCCCGGGGCCAGCACCTCCGGCCCGTACATCTTCGCCGCCTCGTTGAAGAGCGCCGCCGGGTTCATGCCGAACTTCCACAGCACCGCCACCGCCAGCGCGGACGCGCCGCCCAGGAGCAGCACCGCCTTCACGATCTGCACCCACGTCGTGGCGATCATCCCGCCGAACAGCACGTAGAGGATCATCACCGCGCCCACGATGACCACGGCCATCTCATACGAGAGGCCGAAGAGCAGGTGGATGAGGTTGCCCGCGCCCACCATCTGGGCAATCAGGTAGAAGACGACGACGGTGAGCGTGCCCACCGCGGCGGACAGGCGCACCGGGGTCTGCTTCAGCCGGTAGGCCACCGCGTCCGCGAAGGTGTACTTGCCCAGGTTGCGCAGGGGCTCCGCGATGAGGAACGTCACCACCGGCCAGCCCACCAGCCAGCCCACCGAATAGATGAGCCCGTCGAAGCCGGACGTGGCCACGAGCCCCGCGATGCCCAGGAAGCTCGCGGCGCTCATGAAGTCGCCCGCCAGCGCGAAGCCGTTCTGCACCGCGCTGATGTTGCCGCCGGCGGCGAAGAACTCGGAGGTCGTCTTCGTGCGGCGCGCGGCCCAGTAGGTGATGGCCAGCGTGATGCTGACGAAGATGAGGAAGAAGACGATGGCCGTCGTGTTGGGCTGGCCAATCTGGGAGCCTGCGGTCGAGGGATTCATGAAGTGCCCTTTCGGCGCTAGCGGCGCAGCTCGTCGAGGATGTGGTCGTACTTGCGGTTTGCCCACAGGATGTAGAGGCCCGTCAGCACCCAGGCGACCAGGATGGTGACCGCGCCCAGCACGATGCCAATGGACAGCCCCGGGATGAGCTGCTGCCCCATCAGCGGCCGGTTGAACGCCACGAGCAGGATGAAGCCCAGGTACGTCACGAGCATCGCCACCGTGAGCGCTCCCGCCACGCGCCAGCGCGCGGCGGCGAGTGCCTTCAGGACATCGTCCTTGGAATTGCCATACATCGGTGTGCCTCCTCGGCAGTGAAAGGGAAGGGACCGCGGGCCTTCAGCGTCGCGAGGCCGGAGGCAGCCCCTTGGTCAGCAGTTCGTCCAGCACCGCGGGGTCCGCCAGCGTGCTGGCGTCGCCCAGGTTCTCCGTCTCCCCGCTGGCGATCTTCCGCAGCATGCGGCGGAGAATCTTCCCCGAGCGCGTCTTGGGCAGGCCCGACACCAGCACCACCCGGTCCGGCGCCGCGATGGGCCCGATGACGTGGCGCACCTGCTCGCGCAGCGCGCCCATCATCTTCTCGTCCGGCGTGCGCACGAAGTCCGGCTTCACCGTCACGAAGGCGCACACGCCGGTGCCCTTCAGGTCGTGCGGGTAGCCCACCACGGCGGCCTCGGCGACGGCCTCGTGCGCGACAAGGGCGCTCTCCACCTCCGCGGTGCCCAGCCGGTGGCCGGACACGTTGAGCACGTCGTCCACGCGGCCGGTGATCCAGTAGTAGCCGTCCTCGTCGCGGCGGCAGCCGTCGCCGGTGAAGTACAGGGGCAGGAATCTTGCGTAGTACGTCTCCACGAAGCGCTCGTGGTGGCCGTACAGCGTCCGCGCCTGACCCGGCCAGGAGCGGGCCAGACACAGGTTGCCGCTGACGCCGTTGCCCTCCAGCACCTTGCCCTCTTCATCCACCAGCACCGGCTCCACGCCGAAGAAGGGCAGGGTGGCGCTGCCGGGCTTGCACGGCGTCGCTCCGGGCAGGGGCGCGATGAGGATGCCGCCCGTCTCCGTCTGCCACCACGTGTCCACCACGGGGCAGCGTCCCTCGCCCACCACGTCGTGATACCAGCGCCACACCTCCGGGTTGATGGGCTCGCCCACGCTGCCCAGCAGGCGCAAGGACTTGCGGGAGGACTTCGTGACGAACGCGTCCCCCTCCTTGATGAGGGAGCGCAGCGCGGTGGGCGCGGTGTAGAGCGTGGTGGCCTTCACGTCGTCCACCACCTGCCAGAGGCGGCCCGCGTCGGGCCAGGTGGGCGTGGACTCGAAGAGGACGGTGGTGGTGCCGGTGGAGAGCGGGCCGTACACGAGGTACGAATGGCCCGTCACCCAGCCCACGTCCGCGGTGCAGAAGTGCACGTCGTCCGGCTGCGTGTCGAAGATGTAGCGGAACGTGGTGGCCGCGTACACGAGGTAGCCCGCCGTCGTGTGCATCACGCCCTTGGGCTTCCCGGTGGAGCCCGACGTGTAGAGGATGAAGAGCGGATCCTCGGAGTCCATCCACTCCGCGGGACACACGCCCCGGTGCTTCTTCACCTCCACGTCCAGCCAGTGGTCGCGGCCCTCGCGCATGGGCACGTCCTTGGCCGTGCGGCGCGCGACGAGGACGGACGTCACCTGCGTGAGACCCTCCAGGGCCTCGTCGGTGATGGCCTTGGTGGCCACGTTCTTGGGGCCGCGCGGGCCTTCATTGGCGGTGACGACGACCTTCGCGCCGCAGTCCAGCACGCGCTCGCGCAGCGAGTCCGCGGAGAAGCCGGCGAACACCACGGAGTGCACCGCCCCGATGCGGGCGCACGCGAGCATCGTGTACGCCAGCTCCGGCACCATGGGCAGGTACACGATGACGCGGTCGCCCTTCTTCACGCCGTGCGCCTTGAGCACGTTGGCCACGCGGCCCACGTGGTGTTGCAGGTCGCGGAAGGTGATGACCTCGTAGTCGCCGGGCGTGTTCTTCGCCCAGATGATGGCGGCCTTGTCCGGGCGCGCCTTCGCGTGGCGGTCCACGCAGTTGACGGTGACGTTGAGCTTGCCACCCCCGAACCAGGTGAAGTCGGCGGCCTGCTCGTTCACTTCCCGGATGGTTTCGGGGGGGGGGAACCAGGTGAGCTGCCGGGCCTGTTCGCCCCAGAAGGCGTCGGGCGCGTCCAGGCTCTGGCGGTAGAGGCGCTGGTAGTCCTCCAGGCTCTTCACGTGGGCGGTGCGGCGGAAGGCTTCCTTGGGCGCGACGAGCAGGTCCTGGGCGGGTGCCATGGCGGAGGTCCTCAGTAGAAGAGCTGGAGCTGGGCGGTGCCGGTGATGCCCGTGGTCGCATGGGCGATGTCCCCCACGCGCGACACGGCCACCTCCGTCTTCAGGTTGAAGGTGTGCTTCTGGAACCAGAGGTTGAGGCCGGGGCGCAGCGTGAGCAGGTCCTGCGCGGCCACGCGCCCGTTGAAGTACTCGCCGGAGAGGATGGGCTGCACGATTCCGAAGCGGTAGCCCAGCTCCACGAAGAAGCCCGTGCCGCTGCGCGGGTTGTCGAAGCCCTGCTGCCAGGAGAAGACGTTGCTCTGGAAGACGAACTCCTGGTCCGCGCCCACCGGCACGTCCAGGAACACGTCCGCCGCGAGCGCCACGGCGTCATGTACGCCGGACGCGGTGGCGATGGCGGAGTACTGGTAGTCGCCGCCCACGCCGAACGACAGCATCGGCTCCTCGGTGAAGTAGATGCCTCGGAGGAACTGGTCGTACTCGTGGCCCAGCACGTTGTAGCGCGCGTGGCCCACGACGCGCGGCAGGTCGTCCGGGTTGACCACCTGCCCGTTCTCCAGCTTTGCGCCCTCCACGCCGTTGAGGATGGCGGCGCGATACGTCCAGGGCCCGGCGAAGCCGCGCACCTGCACGCCCATGTCGCGCCACACCTTGCCCACGCCCAGCGGGTAGCGGATGATGTCGGAGTGGTAGTCCACCGTCTGGAGCGCGATGGCGCCCTGGAGCGCCTGGTGCGACAGCGGGGCGAGGATGAAGCCCGCCTCCACCCACATCTTGTCGGCGACCTCGTAAGCGATGGTCGCGTCCTGGATGTAGAAGGCCGGGTTCCAGTCGCCGTTCTTGCCCAGGTTCGGCTGGTCGGTGTCGATGAAGAACGACAGCCGCTTGGTGATGGAGCCGAAGACGAGCAGGCGCACGCGGCGCAGGAAGAAGTCCGTGCTCACGCCCCCCGTGGGCGCCCCGTTCTTCACGAGCTGCATCTGCGGGTGCAGCAGCACGTCGACGTTGAGCACCGCGTCGTCGCCGAGCTGGATCTTCCCGGCCGCCGCGGGGAGCGCGGTCAGCAGGGCCGTCAGCACCATCCAGCGCGACAGGAGGCTTGGGGCAGGGCGCATAGGCCCTGTCGCATGAGCAATGCCTGTTCCACGCCCGCGTCCGTGTCCGGCAGCACCTCCGAAGTGTCGAGGCCCGCGGCTTCCAGGAGGATCTTCCGGCCCGTGGCGGGCAGGCTGAGGCCCGTCGTGGGGTGCCCGTTGGTGAGGAGCACCACCGCCGCGGCGTGTCCGGGCAGGAAGCCCACCCACGCCACGAAGCCGCCGTTGCCGCCGGCCTTGCTCACCACCTTCGCGCCGCCGGGCGCGTCGGTGATGTACCAGCCCAGGCCAATGGACTGACGGGCGGAGATCTCGAAGTGGGGCGTGTGCGCGAGCTGCATCGCGCGGTAGGTGAGCAGCGGCATGGAGGGGACGCGGAAGAGGTTGCCCTCCAGGAAGCGCAGCATGTCCGACGCGGTGGAGTTGAAGCCCACGCCCCGGTAGCCGAGGCGCTTGCCCTGGGTCGTGTAGCCCTGCGCGATGCGTTCGGGCCGGATGCCGGTGAGGTCCACGCGCGTGTCGCGCATCGCGAGCGGCTCCTGGATGTCCGTGGCGAACAGCTCCGGGTAGCTGCGCCGCGCGGCGAAGGTGGTGGTGAAGCCCTGCGTCACCTCGCTCACGTTGGAGTAGCTGTAGTGCGCGCCCACGCGTGTCTCCGGGTTGAAGCGCGTCCAGAAGTCGAACATCGCCGGGGGCGGCACCTCCCCCCGGTACAGCGCGCCCGCGGGGTGGCCGGGCACGTTGGCGGACGGCATGCCCGCCGTCATGGTGCCCAGCGCCTGGGGCGTCACCTGCCGGATGACGGTGCCCTGCTGGCGGACCTCCCCCGGCAGGAAGCGGGTGATCTGATCCGTCAGCGCCAGCTTCCCCTCCACGATGCGCGCGGCGGCGAGCGTGTTGGTGAAGACCTTCTGCACGGAGCCGATGAGGAACAGCGTGTCCTCGGACACCGGTTGGTTGGCTTCACGGTCCGACAGGCCCGCGACGTAGTGGGCGCGCACGTCTCCGACGGCCACCGCCGCCGACACGCCAATCTCCGTCTGCGTGCCCAGGTAGTCCTTCATGGCCGCCGCGACGAGCTGCTTCAGCCGCGCGGGGTCCTGCGCTTCGGTCGGCATGGAATGGCTCCGGCGCCTACGACTCGTAGAGGGAGACGTCGCAGCCATTGCTGGTCATCTGGATCTTCATGTCCTCGGAGGAGCCGTTGAGGAAGAAGTAGACGGTGGTGCCATCGTCGGAGGCATCCAGGGTGCAGTAGAAGTTCTGCTTGCACGTCCAGATCTTCCCGTTGTCATCCTGGAACTGGACCCACCAGTAGTCGTGACCGATGGCGCCGGTCCAGTAGGTGGCCGGGAATGAAGAGCTGGTGGCGTTCTGCGCGAGCGAGGGCCAGTTCCCCTGCTGCTGATAGCTGGGGTCGTTGTTGTAGCGGTGGCGCAGCGTCACGCCGCTGATGGCCGAACCCCACTGGTTGACGACGACGCAGTTGGCGGTGCGCTCCGTGGACAGGGGGGCGCCACCCTTCGCGGCGGTGCGGGCCGTGTCGGGACGCAGGCGGGTGTCGAAGCCGGACCGGGGCTGACCATTCGAGTCGAGGCGGGCGGAATTGCACATGGTGGGCTGCTCCTGATGCACCGGGGGTTGGATTCGTCCGGTGGATGCCAGGAGCCATGAGCAAGCGATGTGCCGCGCGTCGCTTCCCTCTGGGAGCCCGTGAGGGGCGCCGCCGTCGACGCGGTTCGACGCGTTTCGACGCGTCGAAACCTGTCGGCATCGACGCGTCGGACGTCAGGCGCGGGTGCGGGGGATGCCCAGCCGCTGCCGCTTCTCCCAGAGCGTCTTGCGGCTGATGCCCAGCCTGCGCGCCAGCTCCGTCTCGCCCATGCGGTCCTGGTGCTCCAGCACGAAGCGGCGGAAGTACTCCTCCATCGAATCCGGCGAGCGTGGATCCTCTCCGGCGACGAGCGGCGGGAAGTCCAGCTCCTCCATCGCGGCCGGAGGCACGTCCGTCGCCGCCGCGCCGGGCAGCTCCAGCGCCAGCAGGTCCGGGGTGAGCAGCGGCCCGTCCGCGAGGATGACCGCGCGCTCCAGGGCGTTCTCCAGCTCGCGCACGTTGCCCGGCCACGGGTGCACGGCGATGGCGGCCAGGGCCTCCGGGGACAGCGATGCGGGAGGGCGGCCCAGTCGCCGGGTGGCCTTCTCCAGCAGGTGCTTCGCGAGCGCGGGCAGGTCCTCGCCGCGCTCGCGCAGGGGCGGCAGGCGGATCTCCACCACGCGCAGGCGGAAGTAGAGGTCCTGGCGGAACAGGCCTTCCTGCACGCGGCGGGGCAGGTCGCGGTGCGTGGCGGCGAGGATGCGCACGTCCACCTTGCGCGAGCGCGTGGCGCCCACCCGCCGCACCTCGCCGTCCTGGAGCATGCGCAACAGGCGCGCCTGCGCGGGCGCGGGCAGCTCTCCAATCTCATCCAGGAAGAGCGTCCCGCCGTGCGCCGCCTCCACGAGGCCCGCGTGCGCGGCCTGCGCTCCGGTGAAGGCGCCCTTCTCATGGCCGAACAGCTCGCTCTCCAGCAGGCCCTCCGGGATGGCGGCGCAGTTGACCGCCACCATGGGGCCCTCCGCGCGCGGGCTCTGCGCGTGGACGGCGCGGGCCACCAATTCCTTGCCGGTGCCGGACTCGCCCAGCACCAGCACGGTGGCGGCGGAGGAGGCCACCTTGCGCACGCGCTCGAACACGTCGCGCATCGCGGGGGACGTGCCCACCATGCCGCCGGGGGCCCAGGTCTGCTCCACCTCGCGCTTGAGGGCCGCGTTCTGCCGGGTGAGCCGTCCCTCGCGCAGCACGCGCTCCACCTGGAGCAGCAGCTCGTCGTGGTCGAAGGGCTTCGCGATGTAGTCCACCGCGCCCAGCTTCATCGCGTCCACGGCGGACTTCACCGTGGCATAGCTGGTCATGATGAGCACCGGCACGCCCGGACACAGCCCGATGATGTCCGTGCCCGGAGGCCCGGGCAGGCGCAAATCGGAGATGACCAGGTCGAAGGCGTCCAGCGCGTGCTCGGCGGCGGCCTCCGGCACGGCGCCGGCTTCCGCCACGTCGTGGCCCGCGCGGGTGAGCAGCCGCCGCAGCTCCGTGCGGATGATGGGTTCGTCCTCGATGACCAGGATGCGGCTCACGCGGAAGCCTCCGGGAGTTTCAGGGACGCGCGGGGCAGGTTCACGGTGACGCGGGTGCCGCCCTCGGCGCGGCCTTCGATGCGCAGCGTGCCGCCGTGCTCGCGCACGATGCCCTCCGCCAGCATCAGGCCCAGGCCGGTGCCTTCGCCGGGCTGCTTGGTGGTGAAGAAGGGCTCGAAGATGCGCTGCGACAGCTCCGGGGCGATGCCGTGGCCCCGATCCTCCACCTGGATGCGCACCACGTCTCCCTCGGCTTCCGCCAGCAGGTCCACCCGCGAGCCCGTGGGCGACGCGTCGATGGCGTTGGTCAAGAGGTTCACCAGCACCTGCTCCAGCCGCTGCGCGTCGCCCCGCACGTCCAGCCCGTCCGGGCTCTGGTGCGTGCACGCCACGTCGCGTCCCTTGCGCGACAGCCTCGCCAGCTGCGTGGCCTCCGCGAGCAGCGGGCCCACCGGCACGCGCGTGAAGGGCCGGGACTCGCCGCCCACCGTGCCCGCGTGGCCAAAGCCCACGAGCGTGCGGACGATGGCGTCAATGCGCCGGCACTGCTGGAGGATGAGCCCCACGCGGTCGCGCACCGCCTCCGGGTCCTCCAGGTCGTACTTGAGGTTCTGCGTGAGGCTGGCGATGGCGGTGAGCGGGTTGCCAATCTCATGCGCCACGCCCGCGGCCACCCGGCCCAGCGACGCCAGCCGGTCCTGGTGCGCGAGCCGCGCGTCCACCGCCTTGCGCTCCGTCCAGTCCTCCACCAGCAGCGTCAGGCCCTGCGAGTCTCCCGCGCTGTCCCCGCCAGAGGGAGCCAGCCGCGAGCAGTGCACGCGCAGGATGCGCGTCTGGCCCGCCACCGGGACGCGCGCCTCGGTGTCGCTGGCCTGCGAGGCGGCCACGTCCGAAAGCAGGGTGCCCCAGGGCTCCGGCAGGTGCGCCAGCGGGTGGCCGCGCGCCGCGTCCATGGACACGCGCGACACCGCCTCCAGCGCCGCGTTCCAGATGACGACCTCTCCATCCGGGCCCACCGTGCACACGCCCAGCGGCAGGTCCTCCAGGATTCGGTAGAGGTAGCGGCGCACGACCTCCAATTCGCGCACCGGCCCGCGCATGTCCCGCGCGTCGCGCACCCGCTCCTCCACGAAGCGCAGCTGATCCGCCAGGGCGGTGCGCGCGCCGGGGTCCAGGCGCAGCGCTTCGCCCACCGCGAGCCGGGCCAGCACCGGACCGATGAGGCCGGACAGGTTGCGCTCCACGCCGTCGCGCAGGCGGCGCAATTCCGCGGGCCGGCGCTCGTCCGGGGGCAGCTCCAGGGCCTCGCGCGCGCGGTCCACCTCCGCCGCCGCCACCTGCGCGCCCAGCACCGGCTCCAACTGCCGGCGGAACTCGTCGGGGGAGCTGGCCGCCACGCTGCCCTCGGCGAGCCCCGGCGCCTCGCGCGCGCACACCCGGGCGGCCTCCTTCTCCTCCACCGACTGGCGCGTCATCAGCGACACGGCGACGAAGCACAGCGCGTTGAGCCCCAGCGATGTGAACGTGGCGAAGCCCCACGGCTCCTCCGCGGAGAAGCCCAGCGCGACGGAGGCCTGGTTCGTCCACGCCACCACCGACGGCGGCTCCCACAGGGGCGCGACCAGCGTGGCCGTCCACGTCGCGGCCCCCGCGCCCAGCCCCGCGAGCAGGCCCGCGCGCGTCGCCTTGGGCCACAGCAGCAGGCCCAGCACGCCCGGCGCGAACTGCGCGGTCGCGACGAAGGACACGAGCCCCAGGTCCACGAGCCCCGTCGCCCGCGTGTCGATGAGCCGGTAGAAGCCGTAGCCCGCCAGGATGATGGCGGCGATGAGCACGCGCCGGGCCCAGAGCAGCCACCCGTAGAGGTCGTCCCGGCCGCGCGCGGTGCCCAGGGGCAGCACCAGGTGCGTCAGGCACATGGGCGCGAGCGCGAGCGTGGTGACGATGACCATGGCGCTCGCCGCGGACACGCCGCCCAGGAAGGCGAGCAGCGCCACGGCCGTGGCGCCCTTCGCGGCGGGCACGGAGAGGACGTGGAAGTCCGCGGGCCAGGGCAGGCCCAGCGCCTCTCCGGACCACAGCAGCACCGGCACCGCCGCGTTGATGAGCAGCATCAACAGCGGGAAGGCCCACGCGACGGTGGCCAGGCCGTCGCGCTCGGGGGCCTCGGTGAAGGCCACGTGGTACTGGCGGGGCGTGAGGAAGGCGGCGACGACGGAGAGCACCAGCAGCGGGGCCCAGGACGCGTCGCGCGCGGGGCGCTGCAGCGCCTCCACCGCTTCGGGGTGCACGGTGAGCCAGTCCTGCAGGCCGCCCACGCCGCCGAAGACGGACACCACGCACCAGCCCGCGACGATGACGAGCGCCAGCAGCTTCACGCCGGACTCGAAGGCGATGGCCAGCATCAGCCCCTCGTGACGCTCCCGCGGGGCGGGGTGGCGCGCGCCGAAGAGCAGCGAGAAGACCACGAGCACGCCGCAGAAGCCCGGGCCCACCAGCGCGGGGGCCGCGGCGGGGCTCAGCAGGCGGGCGGACTCCACGACGGCGCGAATCTGGAGGGCCAGGTAGGGCAGGCTGCCGGCCAGCGCGAACAGCGTCACCGCGGTGCCCGTCACCTGCCCGGGGTAGCGGAACGCGAGCAGGTCCGCGAGCGACGTGAGCTGCAATTCGCGCGTCAGCCGCAAGAGGGGCCGCCACAGCACCGGGGCCAGCAGACATGCGAGCGTGAGGCCCAGGTAGATGCCCAGGTAGCGGAAGCCGTGGCGGGCCGCGTAGCCCACGCTGCCGAAGTAGGACCAGGACGTGGCGTACACGCCCAGGGCCAGCGCGTACACCAGCGGGTGCTGGGTGATGCGCGCCGGGATGCGGCCCCGCTCCGCCGCGTAGGCCACGAGGAACAGCACGCCCAGGTAGGCCACGGAGGCGACGACGAGCGGGCCCAGCCCCAGCGTCATGGGCGCAGGCTCCGGTGCGCCACCCAGCCGCCCAGGGCGATGACGCCCAGCCACACGACGAAGGGAAGGTAGGCGGGCGCGCCTTCCGCCAGCCACAGTCGCCGCAGCGGGGAGCCGAACAGCAGCACCGCGACGGCGAACACCAGCAGCGACGGCATGGCGGGAGGTTCCGCGGGAGGCCGCGACATGCGCGTGAGGATATCAGCCCCGTCGGACGCGAGGGGGGCCGTGATAAGCCGGCGGCCCATGGCTCCCCCGGAAGTCCCCCCCTTCTCCGAGCTGTCCCAGTTCACCCTCGACCGCGAATCCCTGCGGCTGCTGCCGGAGTCCTTCTGCCGCCGCCTGGGCGTCGCGGTGATGGGGAAGGTGGACGCCGCGCGGGAGCAGGCGCCGGTGACGGTGGCGATGCTGCATCCGGACGACCTGTCCGTGCGCTACCGCATCGCGGACTTCCTGCGGCGTCCCGTGCAGCCGGTGCGGCTGAACCGGTACGAAATCGACACCGCGCTGGAGGTGGGGTTCGGCGCGGGGCCCCACGTCTCGGTGGACGTGGTGCTGCGTCCGGGCACGCCCCTGTCGCAGAAGCCCACGCCGGTGGAGCTGGTGGACCACGTGCTGACGCGGGCGGTGGAGCAGGGCGCGTCCGACGTCCACCTGGAGAGCTACCCGGACGACGTGGACCTGCGCTACCGCGTCGACGGCATCCTGCATCAGGCGTACACGGACATCTCCCCGGACTCACTGCCGGAGGTGGTGGGCCGCATCAAGGTGCTGGCCGGGCTGGACATCTCTGAACGGCGCAGGCCGCAGGACGGCCGGCTGCGCGCGCTCTACAACGGGGCGGCGGGGCCCAAGGCGGTGGACTTCCGCGTGAGCGTGGTGCCGTCGCCGTCCGGTGAGGACGTGGTCATCCGCCTGCTGGATGCCTCGGTGGGCCTGGTGCCGGTGGAGAAGCTGGGCATGACGCCGGAGGTGCAGGCGACGGTGCTGCGGCTGCTGGGCAATCCGGAGGGGCTGGTGCTGGTGACGGGGCCCACGGGCAGCGGGAAGACGACGACGCTGTACGCGGCGCTGGCCCGGCTCAACGACGGGCGCAAGAAGATCATCACCGCGGAGGACCCCATCGAATACCTGGTCCCCAAGGTGAACCAGAAGCAGGTGTCGCCGCAGATGCCGCACCTGACGTTGCTGCGCGCGCTGCTGCGCCAGGACCCCAACGTGATGCTGGTGGGGGAGATTCGCGACCTGGAGACGGGCAGCACCGCGCTGATGGCGGCCTCCACCGGGCACGTGGTGCTGGGCACGCTGCACACGGCGGATGCGATTGGCACGGTCAGCCGCCTGCGGGGGCTGAAGCTGGAGGACGGGGACATCGCGGAGGCGCTGCTCGCGGTGCTGGCCCAGCGCCTGGTGCGACGCATCTGTCCGGAGTGCTCCGCGCCCGCGACGCCCACGCCGGAGCAGGTGGCGCTGCTGGGGCCGCTGCTGGACGGCGTGCAGCCTCGGGCGGGGCAGGGCTGCGACGCGTGTCGTCACACCGGCTTCAAGGGCCGGGTGGGATTGTTTGAATTGCTGGTGGTGGACCCCGACCTGCAACTGCTCATCGCCACCGGCGCGCCCGTCGTGCAGCTTCGCCGGCACGCGGTGGCCCGGGGCTTCCGCACGCTGGTGCAGGACGCCCTGGAGAAGGTGGCGCAAGGTGTCACCACGCTGCATGAGCTGACGCGCGTGGTGCCGTACCGCTACCTCGTCACGGAGCGGGAGGAGCGCGGCCGGGCGGGCTGAGGGCGTCAGTCCAGCTTCGTGTCCAGTCCCTGGGGCAGCAGCACGATGAACGCGGAGCCCTGCCCGAGCGTGCTCCGGACCTGGACGATGCCGCCGTGGGCTTCGACGATCTGCTGGGTGATGAAGAGGCCCAGCCCCAGCCCTCCGTAGTTGCGCTCGGACACCGCGCGCACGAAGCGCTCGAAGACGCGGGGCTGGTGCTCCGGCGCGATGCCAATGCCTTCGTCCTGCACGGTGAGCAGGGCCAGCCTGGAGTCCATGCGCACGTGGACGCGGATGGGCTTTCCCGCGCCGTACTTGAGCGCGTTGGTGATGAGGTTGGTCAGCACCTGCTCCATCCGGGCCCGGTCCCAGTTGCCGGGGATGGGGGCGGGCGCCTCCAGCTCCACCGTGCAGCCCGCCTGCTGGGCCTGCGGCGTGTAGCGGGAAATCACCTCCCGTGCGAGCGCGGTCAGGTCCATGGGCGACCGGTCCAACCGCAGCTGGCCCATGCTGATGCGGGAGACGTCCAGCAGGTCCTCGATGAGGTCCGCGAGCTTGCGGACCTGTCGGCGCGCCACATCCAGGTCGCGGGCCAGACGCACCACGGGCAGGGTGGCCTCCGGGTGGTTCTCCACGGCGCGCAGCAGGGACGTCAGCTTCAGTTGCAGCGGCGTCAGCGGCGTCTTCAGCTCATGCGAGGCGACGGACAGGAACTCATCCCGGGCGAGCACGGCGTCCCGCAGCATCTCCACCTCGCGCCGCTCCTGGGTCTGCTTGCGCTGCGTGAAGTCGCGCGTCACCTTGGCGAAGCCCCGCAGTGTCCCTTGTGGGTCATACAGCGCGGTGATGACGACGCTGGCCCAGAAGCGGCTGCCGTCCTTGCGGATCCGCCAGGCCTCTTCCTCGAAGCGCCCCTCCTCCGCCGCCACCCGGAGGGCCCGTTGGGGCTTGTCCCGGGCCACGTCCTCCGGGGGATAGAAGCGGCCGAAGTACTGCCCGAGGACCTCCTCGGCCCGGTAGTTCTTGATGCGCTCGGCCCCCGCGTTCCAGGTGCTGACGCGGCCTTCGGGGTCGAGCATGTAGATGGCGTAGTCCTGGATGTTCTCGACCAGCAGCCGGAAGCGCTCCTCGCTCTGGAGCAGGCGCTCCTGGGCCAGCTTGCGCTCGGTGAAGTCGCGCGTCACCTTGCCGAAGCCCTGCAGGGTCCCCTGGCCGTCGCGCAGCGCGGTGATGATGACGTTGGCCCAGAAGCGGCTGCCGTCCTTGCGCAGCCGCCACCCCTCCTCCTCGAAGCGGCCCTCCCGGGCGACCTGCTCCAGCTCCGCCTGGGGCTTGCCCCGGGCCACGTCCTCCGGGGGATAGAAGCGGCTGAAGTGCTGCCCGAGGATCTCCTCGGCCCGGTAGCCCTTGATGCGCTCGGCCCCCGCGTTCCAACTGGCGACGCGCCCCTCCAGGTCCAGGGTCAGGATGGCGTAGTCCCTGACGTTGTCGATGAGCAGGCGCAGCTGGGCATCCACGTCCGGGTTGCCGTGGCTGCTGACGTAGGTGATGCCCCCGTTGTCCGGGGATTCGGACTGGAGGCGGTCATCCAGGGAGCTTCGCATGCGCTGAAGCGTAATCCCTCGGAGGGGGCTCTCCGCCAGTGTCGCACGGTAGCTTTCTCCTCCGGACACTCCCGCCCGGGAGGTATGCGCCCAGGCGGGCGGCTCCACTGATCAGCAGGCAGGCGGGCGATCAAGGTAGGGGTGCGGCCCGCCCGCCTCCCCGGCGCGCTTGCGATGACTCAGAGGCCGTCCGCGTAGCACCAGCCCGTGGTGCGGTCGTAGCCGCCACCGGCGAGCGGATACCCGATGAAGCCCAGCTCCTCACCGGCGCCGCAGTCCGACCGGGCGCAGGCATAGCGCAGGCAGGTGCCGTGCCCCGTGCCGGCCAGGTCCACGCAGGCGCCGCGCGCGCCCTCGGTGCCGCAGAACTCGGCGAAGCCCAGGCTGCACGTCTCCCCGATGAGCGCCGGGTCGAAGGCGAAGCCGATGGGCTCCAGCACGGACTGCTCGATGCACAGGCCGTAGACGCCGCAGACCGTGCCGCTCGGGCAGCCGGGGACGGCCGCCATCGGGTCACACGTGGCCAGACACTGCCGCGCCTCCGTGAACAGGTCCGTACAGGCGAAGCCCTGCGCGCAGTCCGTCGTCGCCAGCCCGCTGGAGGTCGGCGCCGCCGTATACGCGCACGCCTCGCCTCAATTCGACGTCACGCTTCCATCCATTTTGTTTGAGATGGGAATGGCAGGGATTCTCAGCTTGCGAGTCTCAAGGTCGCGAAAGTGAGACGCGGACCTTCACGCGGGCCTGCGTTCGTAGCTCAAGAAGACGACGCCGCTTGGAAGGCTGCGGGACCCCGTGAGTTGGAGGCGATGGGGCGCGAAGCCCGCGTCGACGAGCTTGATGCCAGAGCCCACGATGACGGGATTGAGCTTGATGACATACGCGTCGATCTCCGGAAGCAGTTCGGCCGCGAGCGCCCCGCCACCGCACAGCCAGATGCCCAACCCGTCCCGGGCCTTCAGCTCCCGCACGGTGGCCAGCGGGGTGCTGGAGAGCTTGACGGTGGGGTCGGGGCTCTGGGTGAGGGTGCGCGAGAACAGGTAATGCTCCAGGTGGGGATAGGCATTGGTGACGCCCGCGTCCAATCCCACCTGGTAGGTGTGTCGGCCCTCCAGGACCGTGTCGAAATGCTTCCCCGGGCCGGAGAGGCCGCGCAATGCGCGGTAGGCGGCCGGGAGCGTCTCCGGATACTCGGCGGCGATCGCGTCCAGGTAGTCCGGCTCCAGGGCGAAGAAGTCGAAGGTGCCGTGGGGCGAGGCGATGAAGCCATCCAGGGTGCTGGCGACGTAGTAGGTGAGCTTTCTCATGCGGATCCTTCCTCCTGTCCGCGTGGCTTACACCACCGCGAGGATGCTCCGAAGCCCCGGTGCGCCAGACGTCCGGTGCGCCTGCTAGAACCGGACATCCGACCCCGTGGCGGGGCCGCAAGCGAGGCAGGTCCATGCGGGTGCTGTGGTTCTTGGGAGGAGCGGTGACGGGGGCCATCCTGACGGTCGTCACCGGCGTCGTGCTCTGGTTGCAGGACACGGGGCCCGTGCGAGCACAGATCCAGGTGCGCGTGGAGAACCACACCGGACAGGACGTCCAGGAGGTCCGCCTCGAGCATGCGGATGGCCAGGTCGTCCAGCGCCTGCTGCTCAAGGGTGAATCCCTGGCCCTGTCCTACGTGCCCCGGGGCGAATCGTCATACAGGCTCGTCGCGGTCCTGGAGGATGGACGGGAGCTGAGGGGCGGCGCCGGCTACATCGAGCGGGGGGCTTCGACGCGGGAGGTGCTGGAGCCGGAGCGGGTGGTCTCCTCCGACCCGTGACGTCTGTCATTGCGCGGCGGCGGCCCACCCTGGCGCGTGCGCAAGAAGGCATGTCAGCGGTGATCCGTATCCTCGCCGCATGTCCATCCTTGAAGGACTGCCCACGGTCTGCATGGGCATGCTGTCCACCAGTGGAGGTTCGTCCATCGCGGCGCTCAGCCTGGGCGCGGCGCTGAGGCAGGAGGGGCTCGCGGTCCGCTACCTGCATTGTGATCCGCTGGGCGCGCGCCCGGAGGGGACGCGGGTGTTGTCTCCGGAGCGGGCGCTGCTGGCCGCGCACAGCCTGGACGTGGACGCGGCCTTCACCAGTCCGCTGGAGGTGTGCGAACAGCTGCTGCGCCTCCATGACACGGCGCCCTTCGGGCTGCTGCACCTGCACAACCTCCAGGTCTTCGGCCTGCCCGCGTACTTCCTGCGGCGGCTGCGGGGCGTGCCGTACGTGGTGACCTTCCACGGCTCGGACGTGCTCAACGATGCGCTGCTCGGGACGCGGCCGGAGGTCACCCGCGAGGTGCTGCGGGACGCGGCGGCGGTGACGTGCGTGTCGCGCTACCTGGCGGACGCGCTGGCGCACCGGCTGCCGGAGCTGCCCCCGGTGGATGTCGTCCACAACTTCCTCCGGCCGGAGCTGCGGCGCCCGTGGACCCCGGGGGCGGAGCTGGCGGATCGGTTCCTCCACGTGTCATCCCTCCGGCCGGTGAAGCGGCCGGAGCTGCTGCTGGCGGCCTTCGCCCGTCTGCACGCGAGCCGGCCCCACGCCACCCTGCGACTGGTCACCACCCACCGGGGGGCCATCCGGGCCCGGGAGCTGCTGGAGTCCCATCCGCTGCGCGACGCAATCACGGTGCTGGTGGGGGAGGACGACACGGAGGTGCTGGCGCGCGAGTACCAGCAGGCCACGGCGCTGGTGCTCACCTCGCGCTTCGAGTCCTTCGGGCTGGTCATGCTGGAGGCCCTCGCGCACGGCCTGCCGGTGGTGGCGCCGGCGGTGGGCGGCATCCCGGAGGTGCTGGGGACGGACTGGCCCCTGCTCGTCCGGGGAGACACGGCGGACCCGGACGCCTACGCGGCGCGGATGGCCCAGGTGGCGGACGGCGCGGTGAAGCCCCTGCTGCGCGAGCGGGCCGAAGGGGTGCTCGCGCGCTTCGATGGTTCGCGGCAGGTGGCGGACTACGTGCGCGTCTACGCGCGGGCCCTGTCGGCGGGGTCGGCATGACGGCGGACGGACGCGCTGGGCCTTGGAGGCCCCTTCACGGACTGGGAGACGGTGCATGCCGGGGCTGACGGGAGTGGTGGGGCCGGAGGCCGGGGCATTGCTGGAGCGGATGGAGGCCCGGCTGTATCCGGTGGAGGGACAGGGCGCCCGGCGCGGCGCGGGGCCGGGGTTCGCATTCGCGCTCCGGGGGACGGGCGGCCTCCGGGAGCGCGCGGGCGTGTGTCTGGCCTTCGAGGGGCATGTGTTGGGCCGGCCATTCGGGGACGAGGCCGTGGCGGACGCGCTGCTCGACGCGTTCCTGGAGCGGGGGGAGCGGTTCCTGGAGGGATGGGACGGTTCGTTCCAGGTGTTCGTGCGCACGCCGGAAGCGACGTACCTCTTCATGGACCCCACCGCGTCGCGCCGGTGGTTCTTCCGGTCCGGGCCCTGGGGGATTGCGTTCTCCCCGGAGGTGGCGCCGCTGCGGACGCTGGCGCCATCCCCGGTGGACGGCGCGAACCTGGCGCAGTTCCTGGTGGGAGGGCGCTTCTTCGCGGGACACACGCTGCTGGCGGAGGTCTTCCAACTGCTCCCCGGCGAGCACCTGGTGCACCGCGACGGCCGGGTCGAGCGGCGGCGCACGGGTTCGGACACCGTGCGCCAGGACTCCGGCCTGTTCGACGTGAAGGCGACGCTGACGCGGCTGGAGACGGCCCTGGAGCGCGCCATCCTCCAGCGGTGGACGCAGGCCCGTGCGCCCGCGCTGCTGTTGACCGGCGGTTGGGATTCGCGGTTCCTCTTCCACACGGTGGCGCGGCATGTGGAGGACACGTCGCGGCTGTGCACCGTGACGTGGGGGCACGACCTGCGGCGGGCGGGGTCGGACGCGCGGGTGGCGTACGACATCGCGAAGCGCTTCGGCACGCGGCACGTGGAGCTGAAGCGGAGCGTGGGGCAGGTCCCGGAAACGTTCGCCGCCATGTTCCAGGCACAGTCCGGCATGACGGAGCTGGCCTTCGGTCACGCGGACGAACTGACGTTGTGCCAGCGGCTGGCGGAGCGGCACGGCGTGGGTTCGCTGTTCCGGGGCGACGAGTGTTTCGGCCCCACGGGTTGGAACGCGACGACGGTGGGAGGGGTGCTAGCGCGGTTGTCATTGCCCTTCACGCAAGACGTCGCGGGGCATGAGCGGTGGCTGGTGGGCGCAGGGGAGGAGGCGTGGGCGGCGCGCGAGGAACAGGTGCGCCAGCGGGTGGCGGCGGCTCCGCAGGGACTGGAGGCACTCCGGGACACGCTCTACTTCCGGGAGCGTGTGCCCGCGTTCCTGCACCACCTCAACTACTTCAAGGCCCACCGGTTGGAGGTGTTCAATCCATTGATGGACCGCGAGGTGCTGGCGCTGTCACGGGCGCTGCCCGCAGCGTGGCGCACCGACAAACGGCTGTTCAAGGATTGCTACCGGCGGCGTTTCGCCAAACACCTGGACATTCCCTTCGCCGAAAGCAGCAATGGCGTGGACTGGGGGCGGATGCTGCGGCGCTCGCCGCGCGTGGTCGCGTTCTTGCGGTCGGGACTGGAGGCCCTGCCTTCGCCGTTGGTCCCCGAGGTCTTCGTGGAGCAGTTGGACGGATTGCTGCGGGGAGCTCCGGCGGGGGCCATGCCCGGCGGCTACCGGGTGGCGCCTGAACAACTGGTCATGCGCGCGTTCGTGCTGGGTCAGTGGTTGCGTGACAGTCCGACCTCGGAGATGGCCAATCGTTCAAAGAACTCACGGGCCCGTGCGGCGCCCGCGTCGGAGGTCAACGCGAAGCATGCGTAGCGCTCCACGTCCGCGGCGTTCATGCGCCGCTGCATGAAGCCCTGGGATTTGTGCTCGGCGATGAGCCAGTTGACGACGAGATGGAAGTCCAGCCGGCCCCCATGGCCAGACGGCCGCGCCCGGTCGAAGTCGAAGGATTGTGTGTCGTTGCGCAGGGCGGTGAGCGGGTGGGGGGCTGCGCCCTCCGAAGCGGATGCGTCGAACGCGAGGATGGGGTAGCCCTCGGGTTGTGGGGCGCCCTTGCGCGTGTGGAGGGAGACGCCGAGCACCGCTGGACGCTCGGAGGGAGCGAGGGCCGCGACCGCCTCCAGCGCCAGCAGCGCGGACAGCCGGTGGTGCGCGTGCGTGCGGGCCGTGGGCATCATCAGGAACAGGAAGTCATAGCGGCCGCGTGTGAGCTGTTCGCGCAACTGACGGCGCACGGCCTCCACGTCCCAGCCCTCCGGCGTGAGGGCGTCCGGTGCCAGCGAATAGCCCGTGTCTGGCTGCTCCAGGAAGATGCAGTCGCGCAGGCCGAGGATGCGCGCCGCGCCCAGCAGCTCTTGTTTGCGGATCGCGGGCAGGTGCGCGCGGCCCACCGCTTCGTCCGTGAGGCGCAGGCGGTAGAGCGATTCGGCGAGCGTGGCGTAGCGGAAGCCTCCCTCGCCGTTCGTCAGCACCACGAGGTCCGCTTCGGCGCCAAGGGCATGCGTCGCCTGGAACACCGCCCCGGCGAACATCGTCTCGTCGTCGGGATGGGCGGTCACCAGCAGCAGGCGCGGAGGAGGGGCGGGGCTCATGGGGACAAGCATGCACGTCGGACCCGACATCTAGAGTCCTGTCTGTCGCGAGTCCCCTCACGGAGGCGTTCCTGGACCGGCTGACCGTGTTGCTCTTCACCGCGTTCCTGGACTCGGTGGCGCTGTTGATGATCGTCCCGCTGCTGCCCTTCCACGCGACCGGGTTGGGTGGTGGAGGTGCCGTGGTGGGCCTGCTCATGGCGACGGTGCCGCTGGTGCAACTCGTGAGTGCACCGGTCTGGGGACGGCTTTCGGACCGCGTGGGGCGCAAGCCTGTGTTGCTCATCGGGATGACGGCCGCCGTGGTGGCGTCGGTGCTGCTGGCGCTCGCGGATTCGCTGCCGGGGTTGTTCCTCTCGCGGGTGGTGCAGGGCGTGGGCGGTGGGACGGTGGGGGTGCTCCAGGCGTATGTCGTGGACGTCACGCGCCCCGAGGCGCGGGCCCAGGCGCTGGGCCGGGTGTCCGCTGCGACGAGTCTGGGAGTGATGCTGGGCCCCGCGTTGGGGGCGCTGGGCGCGAGCCTGGGGCCGGCGATGCCGGGACTCTTCGCCGCGGGGTTGGGGGCCTGCAACGTGTTGCTCGCCGCACGGTTCCTGCCGGAGGCCCCCGGGGTGGTTCGCGCTGCCAGCGAGGGGCGTTCGAGCGGCAAGGGAGACGTGTTGCGGGTGTTGTCGCATCCACGTGAGCCCCTGGCCCGGCTGGTCTGGACGTATGTGCTGGCGATGGGCGCATTCCAGGGGGGCACCGCCGTGCTGTCATTGCTGCTGGCCTCGCGGTTCGGGTTGACGGCGCGGACGGTGGGGTGGGTGTATCTGTTCACGGGGGCCGTGGCGGTGGTAGCGCGGGCACTCCTGTTGGGCCGTGCGGTGGCTCGACTGGGTGAGTTGCGATTGTGGCGGTGGGGCGTTGTATTGCTGGGAATGGGGCTCGTGTTGCTTGCC
>NZ_RAWD01000469.1:0-5469 GCF_003612065.1 Corallococcus sp. CA047B | reverse complement strand
GGCAAGGCGGGCCGGGTGAGGGCGAAGAGGGCGGCCCCCAGGGCGACGAGCGCGCCCCCGGAGAGTGTCTGCACCCGGCCCAGGTCGCGGTCGGTCTCCCGGGCGAGCTGGCATTCGGGGTCGGACAGGCCCGTGCAGTCGGCGGGGAAGAAGACGCCCTTCGCGCCCCGGGCGAGCAGGAGGAGCCCGCCCAGGAGCAGGCCGGCGACCAACCCGAGCGACGCGGCGCGCAGGAGGGCGGTACCCCGGGAGGAGGGCAGGGCGGTCATGGACGCGAGGCGTAGCACCGACGCGGGTGGGACGGGGCGATGAAGGCCGCTGGCGCGTATGCTTCCGGACCATGCGAATCCTGTACGGGGTCGTCGGCGAGGGGATGGGCCATGCGACGCGCTCGCGCGTGCTGCTCGAGGCGCTGACGAAGGAACACGAGGTCCACATCGTGGTGTCGGGGCGGGCGCAGAGCTACCTGTCCCAGCGCTTCCAGAACGTGCACGGCATCTGGGGCCTGACCATCGCCTACGAGGGGAACTCGGTGAAGAAGTGGCAGACGGTGCTGCAGAACCTGCAGGGCGCCGTGAAGGGCTGGCCGCAGAACGTGCGCCAGTACTTCGACCTGGTGGAGGGCTTCAAGCCGGACGTGGTGGTGAGCGACTTCGAGACGTTCAGCTACCTGTTCGCGAAGAACCACCGGCTGCCCGTCATCAGCGTGGACAACATGCAGGTCATCAACCGCTGCCAGCACGAGCCGTCGTTGCTCGCGGGCCACGAGGAGAGCTTCGAGGCCACGCGCGCCATCGTGAAGGCGAAGCTGCCCGGGGCCTTCCACTACCTGGCGACGACGTTCTTCTACCCGCCCCTGCGCAAGCGCCGCACCACGCTGGCGCCCTCCATCCTCCGGCCGGAGATATTGTCGGCGAAGTCGGAGCGCGGCGAGCACCTGCTGGTGTACCAGACGGCGACGACCAACACGCACCTGCCCGAAATCCTCAAGCAGTCCGGCGTCCCGTGCCGCGTGTACGGCCTGCGCCGCGACCTGAAGGAGGACCTGGTGGATGGCAACCTCACCTACCGGCCCTTCAGCGAGGCGGGCTTCATCGACGACCTGCGCACGGCGCGCGCGGTGGTGGCCGGCGGCGGCTACACGCTGATGAGCGAGGCCGTCTACCTGCACAAGCCGCTGCTGAGCATCCCGGTGGGAGGCCAGTTCGAGCAGGTGCTCAATGCCCTGTACCTGGAGAAGCTGGGGTACGGCATGTATGTGAAGGAATTGAGCCTGGACGCGCTGAAGACGTTCCTCACCCGCGTGCCCGCCTGCGAGGAGGCCCTCAAGGGCTACGAGCAGGATGGGAACGTGAAGATGCTCACCGCGCTCAACGACCAGCTGGCCCAGGCGTACGAGCACCGGGGCCACTGGCGCATGGAGCTGGCGGAGATGGACGGCAAGGCCTGAGGCGTCCGCCCGGGGTGTCCCCTGCCTAGTGCAGGGACACCTCGTTCTCGTTGTTGCGCTCCGCCGCGCGGCGGCTCATCTCCGTGAGCCAGGAGCGGGTGATGGGCGTCTCGCTGTCGCTGCCCCGGTAGCGGTCCGGGTTGCTGTCCTGGGGCAGCAGGCGGTTGACGGCGTCCAGCAGGCGCGCGGTGAGGTTGGGCGCCAGGGCCCGGCCCGCCGTGGCGAGCTTCGCGGGCAGGCCCACCAGGGCCTCCGCGTCCCCGCGCCGGCACGCCTCGATGATTTTGCGCGCCGCGCGCTCGGCGCCCATGGACACGCCCATCGTGGAGTCACTGATGTGGAACCACGCGTATTCCTTCTCGTGGTCGCCCTTGAAGGACGCGTTGCGCGGGCTGCCCGTGCGCATCAGGCCGGGGCACGCCGTCGTCACCTTGATGCCGTCCTGGGCCAGCTCCGTGCGCAGGCCGTCCGACAGGCCCACCAGCGCGAACTTGCTCGCGGAGTACGGCACCAGGTGCGGCACGCTGACCTTCCCGCCAATGGAGGCGATGTTGACGATGCGGCCCTCGCCGCGCCGCTTCATGTCCGACGCCACCGCGAGCGTCGTGTACAGCGGGCCCCACAGGTGCACGTCGATGGCCTCCTCGAAGTCCTCCAGGGTCATGGACTCCAGCGGGCCCACCATGATGATGCCCGCGTTGTTGATGAGCACGTCCACCGCGCCCCAGCGCTCGTGGACCGCGCCCACCATCGCGTCCACCTGCACCTGGTCGCGCACGTCGCACCGGACGGCCAGCACCTCGCCGCCCTCGCGCTCCAGCTCCGCGCGGGCCCGCTGGAGCGTTTCGTTGTCGCGGCCGCAGATGGCCACCCGCGCGCCCTCCTTCAGCAGCAGGCGCGCCATCACCAACCCCAGGCCCCGCGAACCCCCGGTGATGATGACCGTGCGGTCCTTGAAGCTGTAGCGCGGCCGCAGCGCGCGGCCCAGGCCCACGGCCGCGCCGACCCCGGCGGCCAGTGCTCCGAGGGAGAGGCCCTTTCGCTCGGTGTGACGTCGTTCAGCCATGGTGCGACTCCTGAAGGAGAGGGGAGGAAGGGGCGGCCCGGGGCCCTAGGGACTGGCCGGGAGCTGGGCCTCTTCGGCGTCGGAAATCTGACCCGACAGCTCCCGCTCCCCCTCGGGCAGGTTCTTGAGCAGCGCGCGCACGCGGCGCACGGCGTCCTTGCCGCCAATGCGATTCTTCAAGAGCCCATCCGTCCCGAAGAGGAGGAAGGCCGGGTGCTTGTCCACGCCGTACACCCTGGCCATGGAGCCGTCGTCCATCGCGATGGGGTGGCGCAGGCCGTGCTCGCGCGCGAAGCCCTCCACCTTGTTGGTGTCGCGCAGCTCCGTCTCGGAGTGGGTGACGTCCACGCCAATCACCTTCAGCCCTCGCGGCCCGAAGTCCACCACCCACTGGTTCACGGCCTCGAACTGCCCAGCGCAGTCCTCGCAGTCCATGGTCCAGAAGTGCAGGAGGACGGGCAGGCCATCGAGCTCCGAGACGTGGACCGGGGCATTCACCCAGCCGCCATCCGGGTCCAGGAGCTTGAGGGGAATCTTCGTCGAGGCCATGCGAACTCCCTTTGAACTCACCGCGGGGTGGGAAAGCGCTTCAACGGGTCGCGACTCAAGCTATGCATGCGTCTCCGGTTGCTCCCGGCTGCGCGCCCGGCCGCTCGCCTGTCCGGCAAGGCTCACGGGCCCGCTCCGCCCCCGGGCGGGCAGGCGGGCGCCACGCGAGAGGACGTCATGCACATCCCCGACTTCGAGCTGGAGCGGTACTTCGCGCGCTGGGAGTTCGCCGCGCCCTACCTCTTGTGCGCCTCCGACGTGGAGGGCTGGCGCATGGCGGACCTGCTGGCGCTCGCCTCCCCGGAGGACCGGGCGCGGTGGGAGGGCCTGACGCTGGGCTACACCGAAACGTCGGGGCTGCCCGTGCTGCGCGAGGCCGTCGCCGGGATGTACCCGGGCCTCACGCCCGATGACGTCCTCACCTTCGCGGGCGCGCAGGAAGCCCTGTTCGTGGCGATGAACGTCCAACTGGGGCCGGGCACGCACGCCGTCGTCACCTGGCCGGGCTACCAGTCCCTGTACGAGGTGGCGCGCGCCACCGGCGCCCAGGTGACGCTGCTCCCCTTGCGCGAGGAGGACGGCTGGGCGCTGGACCTGGAGGCGCTGAAGGCCGCGCTGCGCCCCGACACGCGCATGGTGGTCGTGAACTTCCCCCACAACCCCACGGGCTCGCTGCCGGACCGCGCCACCTTCCAGGCCCTGTGCGCGCTGTGCGAGGCGAGAGGCATCCCCCTCTTCTCCGACGAGGTGTACCGCCTGCTGGAGTACGACCCCGCGGACACGCTGCCGCCCGCGGCGTCGTGCTTCACGAAGGGCGTGAGCCTGGGCGTGATGTCCAAGGCGTTCGGCCTGGCGGGGCTGCGCGTGGGCTGGCTCGCGTGCCGGGACGCGGAGCTGCTGGCGCGGTGCCGGTCCTTCAAGGACTACACCTCGCTGTGCAACAGCGCCCCCAGCGAGGTGCTGTCCCTCATCGCCCTCAAGGCCCGGGAGCAGGTGCTCGCGCGCAGCCGGGGCCTGCTCACCCGGAACCTCGCGTTGCTGGATGCGTTCTTCGCCCGCCACCCGGAGACGTTCCGCTGGGTGCGTCCGCGCGCCGGCAGCGTCGCCTTCCCCCGTTTGTTGCGAAACATCCCGGTGGGTCGTTTCACCGAAGCACTCATCGCCCGCGAGGGCGTGCTGCTGTTGCCTGGAAACGTGTATGCCTTTGAAGGCAATCACTTCCGTCTGGGCCTGGGTCGCGCCAACCTGCCGGAAGCATTGATACGCCTGGAGCGCTTCGTGAACAGCGGGGTCCTTGATACCCCGGTGTGACATTTCCGGCCGGCGCAATGCGTCAGCTTTTTCTGTAACACCGTGGCTGTCGGCTTATCGCGTTCATTGAAGACAACCCCTAGAGTGGTCGTCCCCTCGCCCGGCCTGCGGCCGTGCGCAAAGCCCTCTCATCCCTCTGGAGAGGCCAGGAGACACACCCCGATGAAGACGCTGATTGGCGCGGCCGTGGCCGCCGCGACGCTGCTGGTGAGCACCGAAGCCGCCGCGACCAACTACACGCTGTGGATCCACGGCAAGAACGGCAACAGCACGAAGGCCGGCAACTACGCGGACTTCAGCTACTGGGGACCGGCGGGCACGGCGGCGGGGGTGAACAAGAAGGCGGTCAACTGGAACGGCACGCAGCGCATCGGGACGGAGAACTACCGGGTCCGCAACGCGCTGGACTGCTTCTGCACGGGCACGAACTGGTGCTACATCGCCGCGCACAGCGCCGGTGATCTGCAGATCGGCTACGCCCTGTCGCTGTACGGCGGCAGCGCGCGCAGCAAGAAGAACGCGACGCCCAACGCCAACGGCGAGTGCGGCAACACGGACGGTTCCACGCAGACGGGCTGGAACATCAAGTGGGTGGACATCGCGTCCGGCGCGGGTGGCGGCAGCGAGCTGGCGGACCACGGCGACTGGGCGGTGAGCGACCCGCTGGTGAGCGACCTGGTCACCACGACGGCGCGCGCCATGTTCAACCACAACACCACGCGCAACGTCTGGTTCTACATGTTCGCCGGCGCCAAGGGGACGGCGTACTCCGGCATCCTCCCCGGCCAGGACGACGAGGCGGTGTCCTACCACTCCACCGGTGGTGTGTCCGGCAGTGGGAACGGGTCCTACTGCAACCCCGGCGACTGGTTCTGCGGCGGCACGCTGAACACGGGCACGGCGGCGTGCAGCGACGGCCGCGCGAAGTGGAGCTTCCACTCCGTCTCCCTGCGCGATGACGGCGAGTCGTACAACCACTACGCCAACGGCAACTGGGGCGGCATCGTCTCCAAGGTGCGCGAGGACGTCGTCACGTACGCGTACTAGACTGACGGCTTCCCCCCGCCCCCTCCGGCGCAGCCCTCACATGACC
>NZ_RAWD01000468.1:0-5505 GCF_003612065.1 Corallococcus sp. CA047B | reverse complement strand
CCGCCGGAGCCTGAACCGGAACCCGAGCCGGAGCCCGCCCCCGCGCCCGAGGAAGCCTCCCAGTCCGCCGAGGACCCGAACTCGGGTGGCTCCGAGGAGCCGCAGCCCGACGAGGGCTCGAACGAGTACGTCCCGGAGCCCCAGCCGGACAACGGCGGCGCGATGGCGTCGCTGGCGGACAAGAAGAAGTTCGTCCCGCTCATCGTCATGGGCGTGGTGGGACTGACCTTCCTGGTGTTGATGATCGCCGTGCTCGCGGGCGCCTGAGCCTTCCGGCCCGGCGTCCCTGTCGCGAGCGACGGTCCGCCCGGGCTTCCCCGGGCGGCGGAAAAACGAAGGGCCCCCAGACGGGGGCCCTTGAAACTACCGGCCGGAGGAGATGCGCGCGACCGGCTGGATGTTCAGCTCGGGCGACAGCTCCTGGTAGCTGAGGATGGAGAACGAGGGCGTGAACTCGTACTCCAGCAGCTTGCGCACATACCGACGGATGTCCATCGCCGTGAGGATGACGGGGCGCTGGGCGCTGGGCGGCAGGTGTCCGCACTCGGAGCGCACCGCGCTGACGATCTCCTGGGCGATCTCCGGCTCCAGCGCCAGGTGGGCGCCCGCGGAGGTGCGCTTGATGGAGCTGCGGATGGCCTCCTCGATGTTCGGATCCAGCAGGTACACCACGAGCGTGCCGGTGCCGCGCGCGTACTTGTGGGAGATGTAGCGGCGCATCGAGGCGCGGACATGCTCGGTGAGCATGACGTTGTCGGCCTCCACCTGCCCGTACTCCGACAGGGACTGGAGGATGCCGCGCAGGTCGCGGATGGAGATCTCCTCCTCCACGAGCCGCCCGAGGATGTCCGTCAGCTTCAGCACGTTGACGATCTTCGGGACGACTTCCTTCACGATGGCCGGGAACGCCTTCTCCAACTGCTCCAGCATCGTCTGCGTCTCCTGCACGCCCATGAACTCGCGGGCGTTCTTCCGCAGGATGGCCGCGGTGTGCAGGATGATGTAGCCGGGCACGTCCCAGGTGGTGAGGCCCGCGGACTCCAGCGTCTCCCGGAACTGCTCCGGCACCCACGCGGCCGGCTGGCGCGTCGCGGGGTTGATGGCCTCGAAGCCGGGGATGTTCATCAGCTTGAGGCGGTCCACCGTGTCGTTCACCAGGATGTGGCCCAGGGTGGCCTGGCCGGTGACGACGGGGACTTCGTTGATCTGGATCTGGTAGGCCCCGGGAGGCAGGCCGCCGTTGCCGCGCGCTCGCACGCCGGGGAAGCGGACGCCCAGCTCCACGAAGAGGCCGTCGCGCATGAACGGGATGAGTTCGAAGAGGAACTTGCCGCCGTCCTGCCGCGAGTCCACGAAGGGCACCAGCGCGTCGGACACCTCCAGCACGATGGGGGTGACGACGGGGATGAACAGCTCCGAGTCCGGGTTGAGCTGCTCCTTGGGCGCCGGCTCCGACGACACGGGGGTGCCGAAGCTGGACTCCATCGCGGGGCCCGCCTCCTCGGCGGCCTGATCCGCGTCCTTCTTCTTCATCATCGTGTACGCGCCGAAACCCGCGCCCGCGCCGAGGATGAAGAACGGAATCTTGGGCAGACCGGGGATGAGGCCCAGGCCCACGAGCATGGCCGCCGCGATGGCGATGGCCTTCGGGTAGGCGGTGAGCTGGCTGCCCACGTCCTTGCCCAGGTGCGCCCCCTCCTCCTCGCCGCCCACGCGCGTCACCAGGATGCCGGCGCAGGTGGAGATGAGGATGGCGGGAATCATGCCGACCAGACCGTCACCGATGGTGAGCAGCGTGTACTTCTGCGCCGCGTCCGCCGCGGCCATCCCCTTCTGGGTCACGCCGATGATCAGGCCGCCCACGATGTTGATGACCGTGATGATGATGGACGCGATGGCGTCGCCCTTCACGAACTTCATGGCGCCGTCCATGGCGCCGAAGAGCTGGCTTTCGCGCTCCAGGTCGCGGCGCTTCTTCTTGCCCTGCTCCTGATCGATGGAGCCCGCGCGCATGTCCGCGTCGATGGACATCTGCTTGCCGGGCATCGCGTCCAGGGTGAAGCGCGCGGCCACTTCGGCGACGCGCTCCGAGCCCTTGGAGATGACGATGAAGTTCACCACCACCAGGATGAGGAAGAGGATGGCGCCGACGACGAAGTTGCCCTGCACCACGAAGTTGCCGAACGCCACCACCACTTCGCCAGGGTCGCCGGTGAGCAGGATGAGTCGGGTGGTGGAAATGGTGAGCGACAGGCGGAACATCGTCGTGATCAGCAGCACCGTCGGGAACACCGACAGCTGCAGCGCGCCTGGCACGTAGAGGGAGATGAGAAGAAGTATGACCGAGATGCTGATGTTCAGCGTCAGCAGGATGTCCAGCAGGAACGTCGGCAGCGGGACGATCATCATCCCAACGATGGCCACGACGACCACCGCCAGGACGATATCGGAGTACTTGTTCAGGAAGCTGTTGGGATCGCCGGTCATCGTCGGGGCGCCATCCTAGTCCGGGCCGGCCCTGGTTCCCAAGGGGGGGTACGCCCTCCCCTGGAAAGGGAGGAGGCCTGCGCTAGGACTAGGCGTCGTCCTCGGGCGCCTCGGACTCGCCGACGTCCTCGGCGCTCTCCATGGCCGCGGCGGCGAGCATGCGCGCACGGGCACTCAGCGGGTCCTTGCCCTCGGGGTCCAGCGCCACCGCGCGGTTGAAGTCCTGGGCCGCTTCCATCACCCGCCCCTGGCGCAGCGCGGCCTCGCCCCGGTTGACGAAGGGGGTCAGGTCCGTGGGGTCCAGTTCGATGGCGCGGTTGAAGCAGTCCACCGCCAGATCCAGATCCTCCAGCGCCAGGTGGCAGGCGCCCAGGGCCGTGTGGAAGTACGCCTCCGACGCGTCCAGCGCGAGGAGGGTCTCGAAAATGGCCAGTGCCTCGCTGAACCGCCCGTCCTGGAAGAGGTTGAAGCCCTCGGTGGCCCGTTCGAGCATCTCGGCTGCAGACAGGGGCTTCTCGTTGTCGTGCATCACCGTGGCCTTGGATTCGGTCGTCATCAGCGCGGGTCCCTCACAGGGAGGACAGGAGGACGTTGCCCGCAACCGACCACCAGTGGACAGGGGTGGCTTCGGGCGCGGACAGCTTAGTCTGTTATCGGGGCAACCTCCAAAGAGGGTGCGTCCCGCGTGATCGACCCGGCTTTCCCGCCCCCCCTTTTCTGGCGGGAAAAAAGATCAGAAAATGGGGACGAAACTTCCGGACCCCGATCCCCCATAATCCTTTTGTAAGCAGCTTCGCAGCGCACCCACCCGCTACCAAATCTGGAGACACCCCATGTCCAACGCTACCGTCGCCGGCGCCGCCATCTCGAAGGCCTTCAACACCAGCCAGGGCCTGAACGCCACCGAGCAGGCGTCCCTGAAGGGCCTCACGGGCGATGACCGTACCCGCGCCGAGGCTCAGCTGATGCTCCAGAAGCAGCAGGAGGCCGTTGCCTTCGCCTCCAACATCATGAAGAAGCTGAACGAGATCGCGATGTCGATCATCGGCAACATGAAGTAATCCTGCCGCTTCCTGGCAGAGAGAGCCGGCCCTCCTTCACTGGAGGCCGGCTCTTCGCTTTTGCGGGCCTGCCTTCGTCCACCCCACCTCCCCCGCAAGCACGACGGCCCGGACCCACGCCAGGAGCGTGCGACCGGGCCGCGAACGGTGGAGCGGGGCGGAGGCTTCGGGCGCTACGGCTTCGACGGCTTGCCCTGGACCCGGTCCGCCTGCTGCTTGAGCGCGAGCAACGTCCCGCGGGCCCGCTGCGTGGAGCGGCGCTGCAGCGACGGATCATTCTGGATGGCGCGGCTGAAGTCCGCGAGCGCGGCGGGGACGTTTCCCCGGCGCAGGTGGATTTCGCCCCGACCCACGAGCGCATCCCCGTTGTCGGTGTTGAACCGCAGCGACTGCTCGAAGGCGTCGAAGGCCTCGTCGAAGCGCTCGAGCGTCATGTACGCGGCGCCGACCTGGCAGTGCAGCACGCTGTCATACGGGGCCGCGGCCACCAGCCCCTTGAAGATGTCCAGGGCCTGGGCCGTCTTGCCCGCCTGCATGATCTGGTGTGCCGTCTGCGCCCAGCGGTAGAGGGTCGCCTGGGGCATCTTCAGGAACTCGCCCAGCGTCACTTCTCCGCGAATCAACCGCGCATCTTCTTCCTGCTGGCGGGACTCTGCGGATGGGGCCTGGGGCGGGGGCTTGGGACTCAACGTGAACCTCCTGACGAGCGGGGCGCCACTCCGCCCCGCTCGCGGGAGGGTGTGGCGACTAGAAGATGATGTTGCGCGGACGCACGGTATCACTCATGCGCGGGATCTGCTTCAGGGCCTTCAGCATGTTGGTGACCGAGTCGAAGGCCTCCGTCATGCCCTTGCGGTGCTTGCTCTTGTCGTACGAGCCACCGAAGTCGTCCACGCGGTTGAACGGGTTGAAGCCGGCGGACTTGGTCTGGGCCAGCGAGTCGAACGTGTTCGTCACCGCGTTGAGGCGGTTCTGCAGCGCGGCCAGCGGATCCTTGTTGCTCTGGGCCAGGGCCGGGTTCGCCGAGCCACCGTAGGTGTGGCTGACGTTGATCTCGTTGCCCTTCTTCAGGATTTCGCCGCCGTTCTCCGAGCCGGTGATCTCCCCGCTCTCGAACGTCCAGTCATCCGTGGACGTGCCCATGGTCACGACGTCCACGGTCTTGTTCTGACCCGCGAAGCGGACCGCCTCGTCCACGGCATCGCGCTTCACCGCGCTGATGGTGCCCTTGCCCTTGTCCAGGTCCTTCACCGACACGTGGTCGTCGCCCATGATGATGTCGAGCGAGCCCGTCACCGTCATGCCGTTGCCGTAGGGCACGGTGTTGACGTTGATGCGGGTGCCGTCGCCCAGGACGAACGTGGTGTCGTTCTTGAAGTCCCACTTGCCGCCGTCGCCCTCGTCGACGTGCGGATCGCCCCACACGCGGGTCTCCTTGCCGTCCGGACCCGTGACCTTCCACTCGAACTGGCCGAGCGGTTCGATGACGTAACCACCCGGGGTGGTGATCTTGTTGTCCTTCACCTCCAGGGAGTAGCGCGCGTTGGCGTTGTCCAGCGGGTTCGGCAGCTCCGTGGGGAAGGCGCCCGAGCTGGCGGAGGCGCTCTTCGTCGTCACCGACTTGCCCATCTGATCGGCCTTGGCGTTCGCCTTGTCCGACTTCGCGGTCGCGCCGGCGATCGCCTTGTCCACCTGGCCCAGCGTCGTCTCGATGAGCTTCGTGTTCTTCGCGATGGTCGCGTCGTTCACAACGCCTTGAGCAGGATTCTTCACGCTGAGGGCCTGGGTGTTCAGGCCGCTGATGTTCGTCGCCATGGGCATCTCCCGGGAAAGGGAAGTCGAGGTCTGGAAAGCGCTACAAAAGATGAACTGGAAGGATTGTCGTGCGCTGGAGGGCAGGAGTTTCGCTCTGAAGGCAACGAATTTTCCAGCCCCGCTCCACCCACCCCTGGAGGCC
>NZ_RAWD01000467.1:0-5530 GCF_003612065.1 Corallococcus sp. CA047B | reverse complement strand
GCCCAGCACCTGGGACGTCAGCGTGGGCCTGAGCCTCATCTCCCTCACGGGCAACGCTTCCACCCTGACGGTGAGCGGGCTCGCGAGCGCGCTGCGCAAGACGGAGCATTGGATCTACTCGGTGAAGGCCTTCGGCGCGTACGGCCGCAGCCGCCCGCCCCAACTGGAAGGGGAGGTGGAGTCGCTGTCCCAGGTGGTGGCCCTCAACGCCGGCATCGAGCTGCGTGGCGACCGCCGCTTCACCGAGCACCTCAGCGGCTACCTGCTGGCGGGCGCGCTGACGGACCACGTCGGCAGCGTCGAGTCGCGGCCCTACGGTGAAGCCGGCGCCAGCATCCTCTGGTTCGACACCAAGAAGGACGAGAAGCTGGGCACGCGGGACGCCACGCTGCGCACCGACTTCGCCTTCCGCTACGCCCGCGAGACGCGCTTCCAGTACTACCCGGAGCGCCTGGACCTGCCGGACGTGGACCTGGGCGGCCCCCGCTTCGGTGCCCTGTTCCGCTACGGCATCTCCAAGGACATCACCTTCCAGGAAGAGGCGGAGATTCTCGTGAGCGTCATCACCGAGTCCCGCGTGCTCTTCAGCAGCCAGACGCAGGTGATGGCGAACCTCACCGACGCGCTGGCCCTGGGCGTGGGCTTCCTCGTGAAGTCGGACAGCGCCCCGCCCCCGGGCAAGGTGTCCACCGACACGGCGCTCTCCTTCAACCTGACCATCGCGCTGTAGTCGCGGCAGGCAACACAGGGACGCTGGAAAAGCGACGCGGCGCCAGGGAGCAATCCCGGGCGCCGCGTTCGTGCTTCAAGGGGACGACGAAGCTACTCGTGCTTCTCCTGCTTCTGCTTCTCGTCCAGGTGCCCGCCCTGGCGGCCCTCGGCCTTGTTCGCGCCGATGTCCACCGCCTGCAGGTCGCTGTACTGCGAGCCCGGAGGGTTGGCCAGACGGAAGCGCGTGCCGAAGTCCATCAGCGTGAAGCCGATGAGCAGCACCACGAACGCGATGGACACCCCGAACACCAGGCGGTTGGCGCCGCGGTGCTCGGACAGGTGCATGAAGTACAGCGCCACCAGCGTGCCCTTCACGCTCGCGATGACGAGCGCCAGCAGCAAGCCGAAGTCCGGCAGGTGCATGCGGCCGGTGAACACGGTGACGAGCGTGAGCACCAGCAGGACCACCCAGATGACCACGTAGCGACCGGCGCCGTGGTGCTCCTGCATGTTGTGCTCTTCCTGCTGCGATTCGTTGGCGATGGCCATGTCGTAGCTCTCAGACCAGGTACAGCATCGGGAAGAGGAAGATCCACACCAGGTCGACGAGGTGCCAGTACATGGAGCCCAGCTCGACCATCGTGTAGTTGTTCGCGCTGAAGTCTCCGACGCGGTACGCGCGCACCGTGGAGAACATCAGCACCGTCATCCCGATGAGGACGTGCAGACCGTGCAGCGCGGTAGAGGCGAAGTACACCGTGAAGAACAGCGGGGCGCCCGGCAGCTGGATGCCTTCGTAGAAGTAGTACCGGCCCGGCAGCGTCCCGATGTGGAACTTGTGCTTGTACTCGAAGTACTTGATGACGAGGAACGCCACCGCCATCAGCAGGGTGAGCACGAACATGTGCCCCACCATCTTGTTCTTGCCCTCCTTGGCGTAGTGCACCGCCATGGCGGCGGTGAACGAGGAGGTGATGAGCACCACCGTGTTGACGGTGCCCATCGTCAGGTCCAGCTCGCGGCTGCACGCGGCCCACGCTTCCGGGAACAGGAAGCGGTACGCCGCGTAGCACGCGAACAGACCGGCGAAGAGCAGGATTTCCGTGGCGAGGAACAGCCACATGCCCAGCCGCGCCGCGTGCTTCTGCACCTCCAGCGACGCGAAGTGGGCGGCCAGCTTCGGACCGGGCACCGAGCCCGGCGTCACGTGCGCACTAGACATCCGACACCTCGCCCTTGCCCGTGTTCGGATCCACGTAGAAGTGGGGCTCCTCGGGATAGGTCGGCTGGGGGCCAATGAAGTTGTGGGTGGGCGGCGGGGACGCCGTCAGCCACTCGTAGCCCTTGCTGTTCCACGGGTTGTCCGCGCGCTCGCCGTAGATGAGCGCGTACGTCAGGTACACCGCGATGATGATGAACCCGAACGCCAGCAGCGACGCGCCGGCCGTGGACGCCACGTTCAGCGCCTGGAAGCGCTCCGGGTACTCGTAGTAGCGGCGCGGCATGCCCGCGTTGCCCAGGAGGAACTGGGGGATGAACGTCGCGTTGAAGCCCAGGATGATGAGCGCCGCGGACACCAGGCCCCACCCCTCGTGGTACGTCTTGCCGAACATCTTCGGGAACCAGTAGTGGAGCGCGGCCAGGAAGGCCATGATCGTCGCGCCCACCATGATGAAGTGGAAGTGCGCCACGACGAAGTACGTGTCGTGCCACGGCACGTCCAGCGACACCGTCGCCACCGCGATGCCCGTCATGCCACCGAACACGGTGAAGAACAGGAAGCCGCAGAAGTAGGCGAACGGGGTGCTGAACTCCACCGCGCCCTTGTAGACGGTGCCCACCCAGTTGAAGACCTTGATGGCGGTGAAGACGCCCACCAGCATCGACAGCACGCCGAACACGCCGGCGTTGAAGGTCGACTGGCCGGACACGAACATGTGGTGGCCCCAGGCGAAGAAGCCCACGAACGCGATGCCCACGCTGGAGTACGCCACCGCGCGGTAGCCGAAGATGTTCTTGCGGCTGAACGTGGCGACAATCTCACTCATCACGCCGAACGCCGGGAGCACCATGATGTACACGGCCGGGTGGCTGTAGAACCAGAACAGGTGCTGGAAGAGCACCGGGTCACCGCCGCGGGCCACGTCGAACATGCCCAGGCTGAACAGGTTCTCCGCCGTCACGAGCAGCAGCAGCAGGCCAATCACCGGCGTCGCCAGCACCTGGATGCAGCTGGTCGCGTAGAGCGCCCAGACCATCAGGGGCATCTTGAACCAGGTGATGCCCGGCGCCCGCATGGTGTGCGTGGTGACGATGAAGTTCATGCCCGTGAGGATGGAGCTGAACCCGATGATGAACGCGCCGAAGAGCACCGGCGCCACCGTCGTCGTCGTGTGCGCGCTGTACGGCGTGTAGAACGTCCAGCCGGTGTCCAGGCCGCCGTTGAGCATGCCCCAGAGCGCGAAGCCCGCGCCCGCCAGGTACACGTAGAGCGACAGGAGGTTGAGCCGCGGGAACGCCACGTCCTTCGCGCCCAGCATCAGCGGCAGCAGGAAGTTGCCGAAGATGGACGGGATGGCAGGGATCATGAACAGGAAGATCATGACGATGCCATGCAGCGTGAAGACGCGGTTGTACGTCATCGCGTCCATGATGGTCGGACCGGGCGTCAGCAGTTCGATCCGGATGAGCAGCGCGAAGATGCCGCCCACCAGGAAGAACAGCAGCACCCAGGCCATGTACATGATGCCGATGCGCTTGTGGTCCACCGTCAGCAGCCACGACTTCACCGTGGTGCCGTCCGTCAGATAGCTCGGGTGGTGGCCGTGGTCGTCGGTCGCCTCATGGCCGGGAACTGCCCCCGGCGCGGCGATGCTACTGGATGGGGTCATAAGCGGGTCCCTCGGAAGCGCTCTCGCGCACGTTCGGAGTGCGCAGCGTCTTGATGTACTCGACGATGGCGGCGGACTCAGGGCCCTGCAGCTTGCCCTGGTAGGTCGGCATCACGTTCTGGTAGCCGGCGACGATGTGCGCGCCCGGGTCCATCATCGACTGGGTGATGTAGGCCTCATCCACGCGGATGTCCTGGCCGTCAGCGAGCTTCTCGGTGCGCTCGTACATGCCCAGGAAGGTGGGGCCGATGTGCTTCGAGCCGTCCACCGAGTGGCAGCCCAGGCAGCCCTGCGCGCCGACCAGCTTCTGGCCCTGCTCCGACATGCGGGCCGCGGGCGGCACCAGCGAGGTGTCCGCGAGCGCGTCCTGCCGGTCCTGCAGGCGGCCGCGCTGCTGCTCCTTCAGCCAGTTCTCGTAGTCCTCCGGCGCGAGCACGACGACCTCGGCCAGCATCTTCGAGTGCGACAGGCCGCAGTATTCGGTGCAGAGCACCTGGTACGTGCCGGGCTTCGTCGCCTCGAACCAGGCCTGCGTGTAGCGGCCCGGCAGCGCGTCCATCTTGATGCGGAAGGACGGGACGTAGAAGGAGTGGATGACGTCGCGGGACGTGATGAGCAGACGCACCGGGCGGTTGGCCGGCACGTGCAGCACGTTCACGCCGTTGGGGCCTTCGGGATAGGAGAACTTCCACATCCACTGCTTGCCCATGACGTAGACATCCATCGAGTCCTTGGGCGGGGTGGTGTACCAGGTGAAGTCCCGGAACCCGATGGCGAACCACGCCAGGAAGAACACCAGCGGCACGGAGACGAAGAGGAACTCCGTCTTCAGGTCCGGCACGACGTATTCCGTCGTCTGGTGGGCCTCCCGCCGACGGTAGCGGAAGAACATGAAGAGCGCCGCGAGACCGACGCCCGAGGACATCACCATCGTCGTACCGACGACGAAGTAGTGCAGGAAGTCGACCCGTTCCGCGAACGTGGACGCGCGCTCCGGGAGGAACAGGAATTGGTTGGCCAGGTCGCTCATGTAGTCGCGCCTTTCTTCAGCTCGCGCCTCCAGAAATAGATCAGCATCGTGGCCAGGGCTCCGAAGACGGCGAGGGAGCCCAGCCGGATGAATCCGAAGATGTAGAAACCGTACCGCCGCGTGGCGGTGTCATACTTGAAACACGACATGACGATGCGATCGACGCTCGTCCCAACCCGACCGCCCGCTGCTTCCAGCAACGCGAGCTTCGCGTTCTGGCGGTCGAACGACGTGCCGTAGAGGTAGCGCGAAATGCTCCCCTCCGGGGTGAGCACGGTGACCACCGCGGGGTGGGCGTACTGCTTCGTGCTCGGCTCATACGTGTACTGGAAGCCCACGGCGTCGGCGAGCTTGCGGATGTTCTCGTCGGTGCCGGTGAGGAAATGCCACGGAGCCGTCTCCGGCTTGCCCATGGACTGCAGGTACTTGCGGCGGCGCTCGCTGCTCTGACCCGGGGTGTCCTTCGGGTCGATGCTGACGGTGAGGGCCTCGTAGTCGCGGCCCAGCTCAAGCCCCAGGTCGCGCATCACGCGGACTTGTTCGTTGAGGACGAGGCTACAGAGCATGGGGCACTCGTAGTACACCAGCGTGAGCAGGGTGGGGCGCGTCTTCGACAGCAGGGTCCCCAGCCGTACTTCTTCCCCCGAGGAGTCCAGGAAGCGGGTCTCCAGCGGGAGGGGATCGCCCAGGTGCTCCTGTACATCCACGCCGCTGATGGGCGGGGGAAGGTCGGAGTCCGCCTCCACGATGGCGCGGGGCGTCCGGCCTCCACCCGGCAGGGCGGACGCGGGCAGCGCGCTGGCGAACACCAGCACGAGCGCCGCGAGGAGCCCGGCGGAGCGGGCGGAGGTGTTCGGAAGGAGGGACGGCATGGCGGGGGCGCGGCTCGGGTGAAGGG
>NZ_RAWD01000466.1:0-5575 GCF_003612065.1 Corallococcus sp. CA047B | reverse complement strand
CCCCCACCCTCACCACCGACGCGCCCGCCGCGTGGCCCCAGGGGCTGGAGGGCACCGCCGGCGAGGTGGAGCTGGAGCTGCTGGTGGACGTGGAGGGCCACGTCGCGGAAGCGAAGGTGACGCGCGCGGGCGCCGAGCCGCGCCTCACCGACGCGGCGCTCGCCGCCGCCCCGGGCCTGCGCTTCACCCCGGCCACGCTGGGCGGCACGCCCGTGGCGGTGCGCCTGCCGTTCCTCTACCGCTTCGCGCCGCCCGTGCAGGTCCCCGCCTCCACCCCGCACCTCACCGGCGAGGTGCGCGCGCGAGGCACCCGCAAGCCGCTGGCCGACGCGGCCCTCTTCCTCGACGGGGCGCAGGAGCCCGCCGGCACCACCGACCCGCGCGGCCTCTTCACGCTGGACGTGACGCCGGGCGCGCACCGCGTGGAGGTCCGCGCGCCGGGCCACGCGACGACGGTGTTCGAGGAGAAGCTGGAGCCCGGCCAGACGCTCCAGGTCGTCTACCGGCTCCAGCCGCGCGAGGTGAACCCATACGAGACCGTGGTGCGCGACGAGCGCCCGCGCACGGAGGTCACCCGCATCAGCCTGCACGAGCAGGAGATCCGCGAGGTGCCCGGCACGCTGGGCGACCCGTTCCGCGTGGTGATGTTGATGCCGGGCGTGGGCAGCCTCGCGTCCGGCATCAGCTACCCGGTGGTGCGCGGCAGCCAGCCCTCCGCCACCGGCTTCTTCCTGGACGGCGTGCGCATCCCGATGCTGTACCACCTGCTGCTCGGGCCCGCGGTGGTGCACCCGGACTTCATCGACACCGTGGACTTCTATCCGGGCACGCCGCCGGTGCAGTACGGCCGCGTGCTGGGCGGCGCGGTGGAAGGAAGGCTCAGCCGTCCGCGCGAGGACCGGCTGCACTTCACCGCGTACGCGGACCTGCTCAACGCGGGCGGCTTCATCGAGCAGCCCTTCGAGTCCACCGGCACCAGCGTCAGCCTGGCCGGCCGCTTCAGCTACTCCGCGCTGCTCATCTCGCTCACCGCCAACGCCCTCAACCGTCCGGAAGCGGAGCAGGTGCGCGCGGGCTTCTGGGACTACCAGGCGCGCATCGAGCAGAAGGTGGGCCAGGGCCGCCTGCGCCTGTTCGCGCTGGGCAGCTCCGACGACGTGGGCCTGTCCCCCGAGCAGACCGAACGCTCCGAGGGCGGCGGCGTCACCTCGCGCTTCCACCGCATCGACCTGCGCGGCACGCACCCCGTGGCGGGCGGCGAGGGCGAGGTCGGCATCACGCTGGGCTGGGACGGCCTGGGCCTCACCGGCGAGCAGACCCAGCGCGAGGGGACGTCCCTGGTCATCCGGTCCGTGGGCGAGTACGGCCTGGAGCAGACGAGCGTCTCCGCGCGCGCCGGGTGGAAGCGGGTGCTCACCGACACGCTGGAGGTGGCCGTGGGCACGGACGTGGAGAACCGCCGCTCCGCCACCACGCTCATCGGCACCGCGCGGCCTCCCGGCTGGCGCTCGTCCGACGACGCGGATCCGCTCAAGCAGCCCTCCGCCATCGCCACCTTCTCCGGCGCGTATGCGTCCGTCACCTGGAAGCCGTCGGAGAAGTGGGTGGTGTCCCCGGGCCTGCGCGTGGACGCGTACCACCTGGTGCCGGGCCTCACGTTCACCGCGGTGGAGCCGCGCCTGTCGGTGCGCCACACGCTGACGGACACCCTCACGCTCAAGGGCGGCGCGGGCCTGTTCCACCAGCCGCCCACGGTGCTGCTGCACATCCCCGCCGTGGACACCGCCAGCCTGCGCTACGGCCTCCAGTCCGGCGCGCAGTTCGACGTGGGCGCGGAGTGGAAGGCGATGGACGGCCTGGAGCTGAGCGCGGACGCGTACTTCAACCCGCTGTCACGCGCGGTGGAGTTCGACCTGGTGGACGTGGCGGAGAACCGCCGGCGCCGGGGCAGCCTGGGACAGGACCCGGCCACCACCGGGTACGCCTACGGCCTGGACCTGATGGCGCGCCACCCGCTGGGCAACCACTGGTTCGGCTGGGTGTCCTACAGCTTCCTGCAGAGCAAGCGGAAGACGCGCTTCGCCCGCATCGGCGATGACAACCAGGTGCTGGAGAGGGTGGAGGGCAACCTGCCCTTCGCCTTCGAACAGGCGCACGTGTTCAACGCCGCGCTCAGCTACAAGTTCGGCAACAACTGGACGGTGGGCACGGTGGTGCACTTCAACACCGGCCGTCCGGAGTCGGGGCAGATCACCTCCCAGTCGCAGCGCTGGGTGACGGACGCGGACGGCGAGGGCCGCTGGGTGCGCCAGGATCTGGACCGCACCGGCCGGCTGGCGGCGTTCTTCCGCGTGGACGCGCGCATCGCGAAGTCGTGGGCCTACCAGGACTTCACCCTGGATGCGTCGCTCGACGTGCTCAACCTCTCCGCGCAGCAGGAGGTCATCGCCTATGACCACTCCGTCGAGGGCGTCCCGAACGAGACAGGCCTCTTCCCCGTCCGCAAGCCCGTGCGGATTCCCGTCATCCTCCCGCTGTTCGGGCTCAAGGCGACCTACTGACATGCGCCACGCCTCCCTCACCTTCCTGGGCCTGGGACTCCTGGCCCTCACCCACGCCGGCTGCGAGCGCTATCCGGAGGACCCCATCTTCGCGTACGGCCGCATGCGCCAGTTGGACGGCGCTCCGCTGGCCGGCGCGCCGCTGACGCTCGAGCGCCGGCGCGACGGCGTCTTCTCCCCCGTGAGCACCACCACCACCGAGGCCAGCGGGGACTTCATCTTCGAGCTGCTCTCCGGCGACGCCGTGAACTGGCGCTCCCTGGACGAACAGCAGTCCCGGCTGCGCCTGGCCACGCCGCTGGACGCGACCGGCAGGGGGATGTTCGCCCTGCTCTACATGGAGGACGACGTGGAGTTTCCCACGCTCCAGCCGTGGGACGCCCACCCGCGCGTGGACGTGGGCCCCCAGGGCCCCTCCGTGGCCTTCCCGCCTCCGCCGCCCCTGCTGGAGGTCCCTGAGACGGCGAGCCTGCCCCAGGTTCTCGGCCCGGACGACAACACCCCCTTCTTCGTGCCCCCCACGCCTCCCGAACCGCTGGTGTGGCTCACCTCGGAGGGTCTGCTCGTGTGGCGGCACACGGGCACGACGTCGCCCTGGACGCCGTCCCCCCACTTGCTGGAGGACTTCGCCTCGCCCCAGGTGCAGCTGCGCGCCGTCAGCGTGGGCAGTTGGTATTTCTCGCCCCTGGGCGGAGAGCCCAGCGGCCTGGACTTCCGGGTGGAGTGGAGGACCGCCCACGAACCCCTGCCCCCGGGCACCCTGCGCCCGGTCAGCCGGGGCGCGACCTGCGAGCCGACCTTCCCGCAGGCCTGCCCGTGGACGGACGGCCGGCTCGAGCCCGTGCTCCTGGCGGACCCGAAGACGGACCCGCGCGTGTACAGCCTCGTCGTCACCCTGCCCCAGCCCACGCGCCCGCGCCACGCGGTGGTGCGGGGCCTGAGCCACGCGCACGGCTACCAAGGCAAGGAGTGGCTCATCCTGGAGGGCAGCCTGGACGGTGAGCACTGGCACCCCCTCAACCGGACGGTGCTGCGGGACGAGGATTCGCGCGCCCGGATCACGAACGCCTTCACGTACAGCCATTACGCCGACCTCTCCGGACAGGACTCGCCCTACGGGGATTCCCCCATCCTCCTGGGCAACGATGCGCCGGTCTTCATCGAGCTGCCCCTGGCCGACGCGGAGCCCACCCGCTACGTCCGACTGTCCGTGGAGCTGCTGGCCTACGGCGGCGACACGTCGCCCGGAGCGCTCTTTTCCCTCGCGGAATTGTCCGTCTTTGAATAGCGCCGGTGTGTGTCTGCCCATGCAACCCATTGGGATTGCTTGTGTGGGATGAAACCCGGGAGGCCCTTGCAACCGGATAAATCAAGAAAATAAGGCCACCCCGTTCAAGTCATTGGGGCACTGAGCCCACCCGCGCCCGAGGAGGGACCAATGATTGCGCTGACCTGGACGTACGGGCAGCTCCTCAGGGGCGCGGCGGACATGGTGCGACGGGTGTTGCTGGTGCAGCTGCTCATCCTGGCCCCGTGCTTCTGGTTGCTGGAGCTGTCCCAGAACGTGGCCTTCCGGTGGATGAACGGGGACTGGGGCTGGGTGTACCCGGAGTCGCCGCACCACTGGTTCTCCATCGTCAGCCTGGGGTTGTGGAGCGGCGCGGTGGTGGCCCTGTGGGCCCTGAACACGTACTGGTTCCGGCCCGCGCGGATGGCCCGGTGGCAGCGCGTGCTGTGGGCCAGCGCGCTGTGCTGGCTGGGGCAGTGGCTGGGCGGCTTCCTCGCGGCGGAGGTGTTCCACCATCCGCTGCAGGTGTGGCCCGGCACCCGGCTGGTCTACGTGAGCTTCAGTGCGCTGTTCTTCTGGGCGGCCAACGCGCTGCTGTACCTGGCGGTGGTGAGGGATCCCGGGCCGGCGTCCGAGCCCGTGGCGGTGCCCGTCACGCGCGCGGAGCGTCCAGCGGGAGCTTGAGTCGCGCGCGGCAGCCGCGCCCGTCGGTGCGGTTCTCCAATCGCAGACTTCCGCCGTGCGCCTCGGCGATCTGCCGGCTGAGCGCCAGCCCGATGCCGCTGCCCTGGGGCTTGGTGGTGAAGAAGGGCACGAAGAGGTTCGCGGTGTCGGACAGGCCGGGGCCTTCATCCTCCACCCAGACCTCCACCGCGCCGGGCGCGTGCACCGCCCACGAGACCCAGACACCGCCCTGCCCCCCTGGCTCCGACAGGACGGCGTCCACCGCGTTGCGCACCAGGTTGATGAGCACCTGCTCCAACTGGTCCGCGTCCCCGGGCACCGTGAGCGCGGGGCCGGGACGCACCGCCACGGGACGGCGCGGCTCCAGCGCCACCACGCGCCGCACCCAGCCGTCCACCTCCACGCTCCCCGGCGTGGGCGGGGGCAGGCGCGCCAGCCGCGCGTGGGCGGACATGAAGCGCGCCAGGGCCTCCGCGCGGCGGGCGATGATGCCCAGCCCGTGCCGCGTGTCCTCCTCCCAGTCCGCGGGGCGGGGCACCTGCGCCACGGTGTCCCGGAGCGCGTCCGCGATGGATTGGATGGGCGTGAGCGAGTTGTTGATTTCGTGGCTGAGCACGCGCACCAGCCGGCGCCACGCCTCGCGCTCCTCCTCGCGCAATGCCAGACGCAGGTCCGTGAGCACCACCAACTGGTGCGGCTGGCCGCCCTCGCGGAAGCTGCCGCGCCACAGCTCGTAGGGGCCGCCTTCCTGGGCAAAGGCTCGCGTCAGCCGGCGCGGCGCGGGACCCTCCAGCAATTCCTGCCATCCCAGCGCCTCCGCCCGCTGCCCCACGAGCTGCGCGCGCGGCAGGCCCACCAGCCGCACGCCCGCGCGGTTCACCAGCTTCAGCGTGCCCTCCCCGTCGAAGGCCAGCACCGCCACGTCGATGGCCTCCATCACCTGCGCGAGCAGCGCGCCCGCCTCCATCGCGCCCAGCCGCTGTTCGCGCAGCGTGTCCCCCAGCGCGTTGACCTCCAGCAGCACCTCCCCCAGCGCATCCCC
>NZ_RAWD01000465.1:0-5590 GCF_003612065.1 Corallococcus sp. CA047B | reverse complement strand
GTTCATAGAGGGGGCACAGAGGGGGCGGGGGGGCGGCCGAATCCTACAAACAGAACCTACATGCAGCAAGGTGACCTTATGACACCCATTGGTGGGGTCAAAATCGAGCCTGTCGCATGTTTCAGCCGCGCGAGCCCTCCCGACCTCCGCCGCGCTGCGGCACGACGAACGGGGCCTGCGTCAAACCAGGGCCGCCAAAGACATCCACCCACCGCACCCAAATACGAGCAAATCGACATAAATAAGACATTCCAGAACTTTCTAGCTGCGGGCTGTTAGAAGGCGACCATGAATCGAGCCCCTTCCCTGCCCCTGTCTCGCCCGCCGTCCCTTTCGCGCTGGAGCGTCCTCGCGCTCCTTGGCGTGTTCGCGCTGACGCTGGGCGCTTGTAGCGATGCCACCCCCATCGACGAAGCGCGCGCGCTGGAGACGGGCGAGGAGGTGACGGTGGAGGGCCACGTCTCCGTGCAGCCCGGCGCGTTCGTCTCCGCCCTGGGGGACGAGGGCTTCGCGCTGCAGGACGACACGGGAGGCATCTACGTGAAGCTGGACCCGAAGCAGACCTTCGGGTTGGGCGCGCACGTGCGCGTCACCGGCACGCTGGATGAGCAGAACCAGCTTCGCATCCTCAAGGCCGTGGCCGCGGACGTGAAGGTGCTCTCCGGAACGCAGCTGGTGTCCGCCAAGGACGTGACGACCGGCGGCGTGAACGAGTCCGTGGAGGGGCAGCTCATCAGCGTCTCCGGCGCCATCACCCAGGCGTTCGTGGACGACTCGCCGTACGGCTACAAGCTCTACATCAACGATGGAACGGGCGAGGTGCAGGTGTTCGTGCACGTGTCGGCCGGCTTCGACAAGGCGGCGCTGCAGGAGCTCACGGTGGGGCAGCGGCTCCGCGTCGTGGGGCTGGCCGCGCAGTATGAGACCACCTACGAGGTGGCGCCCCGGATGCCCGCGGACTTGAGCGTCCTGCCGTAGCGCGGTCCGCCATGGCTGGAGGTCCTGGCACACCCAGTGCCAGTTCCGGGACGGTCGGGCCGTTGGCTTTCGTGCACTCGCCGCGAGGCCCACCTCCTGGCGTATCCACTCGCCAACGCGTGCCTGAAGGGCGAACAGGCGGGCAGGTCCCAACCGTACCGGCAGTGCCAATCCATCGGGGTCCCTGGCGGACGAACGAGGGCTGGCATGGACGCACTTCGAGGAACAGCGGTGGTCTTGTTCGCATGCGCGAGCGTGCTCGGGCCGGGCGCCGCATGGGCCCAGGCCCCGGGCGAGGATGACTCCGGCGACATGATGTCGGAGGAGAAGCTGGAGGCGCTGCTCGACACGCCCACCGCGCAGCCGTCGCAGGACGAGCTGACGGCGGAGGCCTTTGGTCCGGAGCGGCTGACCTCCTACTTCGCCGAAGGGCTGCTGGCGCGGGCGCGGGCGGAGTTCGACCGGGGCCGGTACAAGTCGGCGCGGGCCCTGCTCGGGACGGAAGCGCCCCCTTCCCTTCCCGGCCGCTACCTCCAGGCCCAGAGCGCGTTCCTCGCGCGGGACTTCACCACCGCGGCCGCGGAGTTCACGGCGCTGGCGGAGGACTACGCCCCGCTGCGCGACCACTGCCTGATGCGGGCCGCGCAGTCCCATGAGCGCCTGCGCAAACCGCTGCGCGCGGCGGAGCAGTACGGCGCCGTGTCCACGGGCTCTCCGCTGTACCCGGAGGCCCGCTTCGCCATGGCGCGCGTGCTCAAGCGCCAGCTGCGCATCCCCGAGGCCCTGACGGCGCTGCAGGAGTTCATCGACAGCCGCCAGGCGCGCGGGCCTGACGCGCTCCGGATGAAGGCGCTGCTGGAGTACTGCGAGCTGGCTCGCGCGGCGGGCCAGTACAACGCCGAGCACCGCGCGCTGCTGGAGGTCTGGGCCACGGCTCCAATGTCGCCCGCGGCGGACCGCGCTCGCGCGCTGCTGCGGGACCTGCCCCTGCCCATGAAGTGGCGCGTGCGCCGGGCGGAGGCGCTGGTGGAGCTGCACCAGAACACGGCGGCGATGACGATGCTGTCCCGTTCGGGCCCTCGCACGGAGCTTCCGGACGAGCTGGCCTGCCGCGCCCAGCTCACCCTGGGCCGGGCCCTGCGCAAGGAGCGCCAGCACCGCCGCGCCATCCAGGTCCTGGAGCCGGTGGCCCGCGAATGCCTTTCGCCCGAGCAGCGTCCGCAGGCGCTCTACCTGCTGGCCTATTCGCAGTCGGTGGTCCAGCCCGAGGCGGCCGTGGAGACGTACGCCACGCTGGCGAAGGATTACCCGGAGCACGGCTACGCCGATGACGCGCTGTTCTTCGAGGCCTGGACGCAGCAGCGCCTGGGACAGGCGGACGAGGCGCTCAAGAACTACGAGGCGCTGGCGCGGCGCTACCCCGCCGGCAACTTCGCCGCCGAGGCCCTGTTCCGCGCCTTCTGGCTGCACTCGCGCAAGGGTGAGACGCAGCAGGGTCTGGCGTCGCTGATGGCGGTGGAGCAGCTTCCGGAGACGGCCCGCACCGACGATGCCCTGTGGCGGGCGCGCTACTGGCAGGCGCGCGTGCAGGAGTCTGGCGGCGCGACCGACGCGGCGCTGGCGCGCTACGAGCTCATCGCCACCGAGCGCCCCACGGCGTGGTACGGCCTGCTGTCCCGGACCCGGCTCGCGCAGCAGGCCCCGGAGCGGCTGGCGCGCATGATGGAGGCCGCCGCGGCCCCGGCGGCGGTGACGAAGGCGGTCGCGGGCGTGCCGACGAGCGCCCCCGGAACCGACGAGGTCTGGCCCCTGCCCCCCGGCCCGCTCCAGAAGGATCCGCGCTTCTCCGCGGGCGTGGAGCTCTTGCGCCTGGGACAGCCGGGCGTGGTGGAGGAGCTGCTCGCGGTGGACACGCGGGGCCTCGCGGAAGCGCCCGCGCGGCTGCTCTACCAGACGATGCGCCGCACCGGCCGGGGACGGGCCACGCGGCAGGTGGCGCGCGTGTCGCTGCGCCAGGAAGCCTCCGGGCCGCTGAGCGCCGCGTCGCGACCGGTGTGGGAGGCCACGTGGCCGCTCGCGTTCCGTCCGCTCATCCAGAGCCACTCGCGCGCGGCGCGCGTGGATCCGGACCTGCTGCAGGGCCTCATCCGCGAGGAGAGCCGGTTCAACCCGCGCGCCCGCTCCTCCACCGGCGCCCTGGGGCTCGCGCAGCTCATGCCCGCGACGGCGCGGCAGGTGGCGGACTCGCTCAAGATGGCCGCCGTGGACGAGGCGTCCCTCCTCCAGCCCGCGCAGAACATCCGCCTGGGCGCGGCGTACCTGGGCCAGCTGCTCAAGCACTTCGACGGCAATCCCGCCTACGCGGTGGCCGCCTACAACGCGGGCCCGGCGGCGGTGGAGCGCTGGCGCCGCGCCCTGCCCCAGGCGGAGCTGGACGAGTGGGTGGAGCACATCGCCTTCGAGGAGACCCGCGACTACGTCAAGCGCGTGCTCGGCAGCTACAGCGCCTACAAGCTGCTCTACGCGAACCAGCTCCCCACGTCGTTCCAGCCCGCGCGCAAGGTCCCGCTGGAGGCCACGCACATGCCGAAGGTGAGCCCCGCGACGGGCACCGGCGGCAGCGGCAAGAACATGGCGACGCCGACGTCCTCCATCTCCGGCGGCCGGTAGGAACTCGGGACTCCGGCCGGCGGCCATGCCTCCCGGCCGGACCCGCGCGCTATGGCGTGATCCGCTGCGCCACCGCGCTGGTCATGATCAGCGAGGCCCGCGTGGACGCGCTCATCACCGACGCGGGCGCGCTCACGCTGAACGGCTGCTGGCGGAAGAAGTCCGTCTCCCGCTGCGCGAACTCCATGATGTTGCTGATCGTCGCGGGCCGGTTCAGCAGCTCCCGCTGGGCCTCGTAGAAGTCGCCCACCTGGCCGGCGGCGGCCTCGCGGCCCGCGGCCTGTCCCGCGCGGCCCTGCTCTCCGGCGCGCTCCAGCAGGCTCGGCGCGGCGGCAGCCATTCCCGGAACGGCGAGGGCCGCGGCGCTCGGCGCGGCGCCGATGCCGTACCCCACCGCGCCCAGCGTCTGCATCGCGCCTGACAGCAGCGGACGGATGGCCGCACCCACGGAGCCCGGGGGACTCTGCCGCGTCACCTCCAGGGCCCGCTCCCGCTGCCCCAGGGGCGCGGGGCCTTCCGTGCCCGTGAGGTTCACCGGAGGAGGCGCACCGGGCGGCACGAAGCCGTCCTGCTGGAGCGCCACCTGCGTCTCCGTCGGGACAGAGGCGGATTCGGGCGTCGCGGTGCGAGCCTCCGCCACGTCCTCCACCGGATTGGAAACAGGGCGGGTGACGCCCCGGCTGCCGACAGGACCGATGTTTCCCATGGGCCCCGAGGCTACCACGGAGGTGCCTCGACACCGGACGGAATGAACGTCCCGTCCGGCGTCAGGAGCGGTGTGGCGGGAAGTGCTACTTCGCGCCTTCGGGCAGCGTGATGGATTCCGAACGGACGATGAGCTCGTTGGCCACCGCGTTCACGTCGATGCCCGTGAAGTGACGGTACGGATAGGCGCCGTCCGCGATGGTCTCCACGAACTCCACCTCGTCACCCACGACGGGCTTGCCATTCACGTCCACCGTGAAGGTGTTCTTCACCGCGCCCACGCGCCACACGCACGCGCCCACGTCCGACGCCGCGCGCTTCGACAGACCGTCGATGTCGAAGTCGTTCAGGAAGTGGTGGTTCATCTCCGCCCAACGGAGGAAGTCCCGCCAGTTGGTGAAGGTGATCACCATGCCGGCCGGCTGGTGGCTGGTCCCCTGGAGCACGCCGCCCAGGTAGACGTTCATCGCGTAGCGGGAACCGCCCGGCGAGCCCGTGAACGTGGGCGCCATGGTGACCGTGTCCGCCTCGCGGCCCGGGGTGATCTTCAGCGTGCTGACCACCTGATCCGCGTCACGCGCGGACAACTGGAGCCCGCCCCTCGCGCCCAGGCTCACCGCGCTGCGCTGCTCCCACTTCACCGCCTTCGTGAAGGTGCTGGCGACACCGTCCGTCTTCGCCGCGAGACCGGAGACCAGCAGGCCCTCCGTGCTGGACGCGAGCCTCGCCTTGCCCAGCGCGCAGCTCGTGATGCCGTCGAACTGCTTGATGCACTGGGACTCCGCCGCGGACTCCTGCGCGTTCAGCGAACCGGAGGGCTGGGAGTCGTCGGCGCCGGCACAGCCCGCCATGGTCAGCAGCATGGAAGCCAGCAGGGAGCCCGTCATCTTCAGGTGCATGCACTACCTCGTCGTGGGGTGAACTGCACCGGCCACCCCTGCACCGCTTGCGCCAACACCCCGAATCTGTCTGTCTTCACTCTTATGTTTCATGTCATGAGAAATCAGGAGTAGCCTTTGGCGTCACATGAAACAGTGTATTTGTAGCAAGTCGGGTCACAGGGAGAGAAATGACGCGGTGACGGGCTGACGCGAAACTGAAACCTGGATTCAGGGAATGGACCGTGACCGCCCGGGAAGATGCCGCGGCGCACAACTTCTGACCGGCCCGGTCGGATAATCTGGGGAGCGCGGTTCATCCCCTGGACTCCCCCACCATGGCCACGAAGATTCCCGAC
>NZ_RAWD01000464.1:0-5718 GCF_003612065.1 Corallococcus sp. CA047B | reverse complement strand
CATCGGCGGGGGCTCGCGGGAAGGGCGGGGACAAGCCGGCCGCGCCCGCGCCCCGGGGCATGAAGGGGTTCGTCTACTACTGGAAGGACCGTCGCCCGGAGGCGAGCGCGTCGTACCTCGTGGGCATGGATCATCTCCGGGGGGGCAACGCGACGCAGGCGCAGTCGGAGTTCCGGCGCTGCGTGGAGGTGGATGCGGCCTCCGTGCTGTGTCACCTGGAGCTGGGGCGGATGGGGGCGCGCAAGGGGCAGGCCCGGGAGGCCCGCGAGCACTACCAGCGCTACCTGGACCTGGAGCCGCAGGGAGACGACGCGGCCGAGGCGCGCAAGTACCTCGCGGGCGGGAGGAAGACCCGGTAGCCCGGCGCCCCGCGATGTTCCTCGTCCTGTCCAAGGTGTTGGATCTGCTGCTCTCCCCGCTCACCTGGGCGCTGTTCCTGGGCGTGGGGAGCCTGCTGTGGCGCAGGCGGGTGCGCGTGTCGGTGGCGCTCCAGCTCGCGTCGCTCGCGGTGCTGTACGCCTTCTCCATCGAGCCCGTGGTGGCGCTGCTCACGCGGGCGACGGAGGGCGGCGCGGTGAGCACCTTCCGGAAGGAGACGGTCTACGACGCGGTCATCCTGCTGGGCGGAGGGCTGGACGCGGCGGCCACGGAGCGCTCGGGGCAGCCGGAGTACAACGCCGCGCCGGAGCGGATCATGCGCGGCTTCGAGCTGCTGCGGGACGGACGCGCGAAGCAGGTGCTGCTGTCGGGCGGCACCCTGGACGCGAGGCCGGAGGCGGTGGTGGAGGCGGACGTGCTGGCCGGGCAGTTGGAGCACTGGGGCATCGCGCCCGAGCGCATCGTGAAGGAGGGCCGCAGCCGCAACACCCGCGAGAACGCGCTCAACGCCGTGCCCCTGGTGAGCGGGCACGGCTGGAAGTCCCTGCTGCTGGTGACGAGCGCCGCGCACCTGCCGAGGGCGGCGGGCTGCTTCGCGGCGGTGGGGATACGTGCGGACACGCTCGCGGTGGACGTGCGCTCCTCGCCCATTCCGCCAGGTCGCATGAGCTGGCTGCCGCGCGCGGGAGGGCTCAGTCAGAGCACGGACATGCTGCGCGAATTGGCGGGGCGCGTGGTGTACCGGCTGCGCGGGTGGACCGCGCCGTAGCATCGCTTCGCGGCTTCAACGGCAGGGCACGCGGACCGCTCGGATGCGAGGAGCCCTCCCCACGGCTTCGCTACTTCATCGACGGTGGTGCGCGCAGGCCGCCTGGAGGCGCGCCCACCAGCGCGATGCGGCCCTGGGGCTTCGCTTTCGGCGCGGGCTTGCCGGTGCTGAAGGCCCCGGTGAGCGCGTCCCAGGGTGACGGGAGGTCCTTGCTCGCCGGAAGCTGGGGCAGCTCCTTGAGCATCGTGTAGCCGTCGTTGCCCGAGGCCACGAAGCTCAGCGTGGCCAGCCGGTACACCGCCGCGTCGTCCAGCGTCCGGCCGCGCACCTCCACCTTGGTGATGCGGTCTCCCGGCGGCTTGCGCAGGTCGTAGGTGAAGCGCATGCCGGACACCTGAGGGAAGCGGCCGGGCGGCTTGCCGTCCACGCTGCTCAGGCTGACGCCGTTCTCCAGCGCCGCGCGCAGCGTCGTCCCCGTCACCTCCAGCACCACCAGCTCGTTGCGGTAGGGCATGAGCGAGTACAGCTCCCGCCGCGTCATCTTCCCCGCGGGCAGCACCCGGTCCGCGCGCACGGCGCCCCCGTTGACGAGCGCCACGTCCGCGCCCGTGGCCTCGCGGAACGTGTCCGCCAGGAACGAGCCCAGGTTCGTCTCACCCAGCCGGTTCTGCGCGCTGCGTGCATCCAGCGCCACCGGCGAGCGGCCAATCCGCTCCGCCAGCGTGGCGAGCAGCGGCGCGTAGGCCTTCATCTGTTCGTTGAAGGCCGCGTCGTCCGGCACCTTCGCGGTGATGGGCAGCACCTTCCACGCCAGCTTCTTCACCGCGCCCGTCTTCGCATCCAGGTCCAGCGTGAGCCGGCCCAGGTCCACCGCATCCTCGTCCAGCTTGAAGATGGGCGTGCCCGCGACGGTCTCCTCCACGCGGTCATGGTCGTGCCCGCCGATGATGACGTCCACGCGCACGCACTTGGCCAGCTCCCGGTCCTGCTCCACCGCCAGGTGCGTGAGCGCCACGACGAACTGGGCCCCGGCCGCGCGCACCTCGTCCACGGAGCGCTTCGCCGCCTCGCAGTACGGCGTGATGCGCGTGTCCTTGCCCGGCTTGGACGAGTTCTGCGTCTCCGGCAGCACCACGCCGAAGATGCCCACCTTCACGCCGCCCACCTCGCGCACGTCCCACGCCTTCATCCCGTCGAACACCTGGCCCGACTTCACGCTCATCACGTTGGCGCCCAGCCACGGGAAGCGCGACTGCTGGATGCGCGAGCGCAGCACGTCATCCCCGAAGTCGAACTCGTGGTTGCCCACCACCGCGTAGTCCACGCCGAGCGCGTTCCACGCGTCGATCATCTGCCGGCCCTTGAGCGCCTCGCCCGCCACCTCCGCGGAGGACTCCACCGAGGGAGAGATCGTGTCCCCCGCCATCAGCGTGAGGACGTTCGGGGACTCCTTCAGCGCCTGCTTTCGCAGCGTGGCCACGCGCGACAGGCCGCCCCGGTTCTGGGACGTGGGCTGGAACTGGTACACGTCGTTGAGGTGCAGCAGGGTGATGCGGACGGTGTCCCCGGCGGGTGCGGGCGTCGGCGTCGGTGCGGCGGCTCCAGCGGAGTGGGCGGCCAGCACCAGCGCGAGCGGCAGGAGCGCGGCCCGGGCGCGCACGGTCATCTTCGTCATCAAGGGTCGTTCTCTTGCGGGGGCACGGGGGAGCGCCAATTCCACTCGGCGTAGCGCACTCGGCGCATGAAGGCGAGCGGACCGGATTTGGCGCAACGCGCAAGGCACGCGTCCAACTTCCCGGAGGAAGAAGGGCATCCAACCGACCGCGTGCTTCCCCGTCAGACGGTGTAGCGCCGGCCCTGCACCAGCGGTTCAATGACGCTGGTGCTCGCGTCGAAACCGTCCGGGTAGTGGATGAGGCGCATCTTCGCTCGCGTCGTTTCAGGCAGCGCGGCGAGCTTCTCGTAGGGCGTGTGCACGCCGTAGTTGGTCTCGTGGATGACGAGGTCCGCCTCCGACAACCAGGCAATGAGGCCCTCGTCGAACGCCGTGTCCGCGCTGTAGCCCAGGCACCTGCCGCCCGCGCGGATGCGGAACGCGGTGGTGGGCACGTGGTGGTAGGTGAAGCGGCACTCGATCTCGAACGGGCCGTGGCGCACCGAGCGCTCCAGGTGCAGCGGCGTGTGCGTGAAGTAGTCCTCGAAGTGCTTGTGGCTGGGGCCCGCGCCCTGCTGCTCGATGAGGCACTCCATGCCCGCGGCCAGGTGTCCTTCCCACAGCCGGCGTGTGACGCTCGGGTGCGCGAGCAGCTCCATCTTCCGCTGCAGCACGAAGAAGGAGAAGTACGCCAGGCTCTCCAGGCCGGAGGCATGGTCCGCGTGCAGGTGCGTGAGGGCCACGGCGCTGACGCGGTCCACGTCCAGCGCCACGCCGGAGGACTCGGACGCCTCGCGCATCATCTTGCGGATGGGGTGCGGACAGTCCAGCAGCAGCACCTGGCCTTCCGCCTCCAGCGCGAGGCACGACGAGTAGTACAGCGCGGAGAACGCATCACCGACGCCGAGGGGAACGAAGGACAGGCTCATGGGTGGCTCCGGAGGGAAGACGTCAGCCGCTCGCGCAGCATCGCGACGACGGCGGGAGGGCAGTAGGCGGACACGTCCTCGCCGCGCGCGACGCGCTCCTTGAGGGCGCTGCTGGACACCTCGGCCAGGTGCGCCTCGGCGGGGAGAAAGAGGGTGGAGATTTCAGGCGCGAGCGCGCGGTTCATCTGCGCGAGCTCCGTCTCGAACTGGGCATCGGTGGCGCCCCGCACGCCGCGCAGGAGCACGCTCGCGCCAATCTCCCGCGCCAGCTCGACGATGAGCCCCTCGGTGTGCGTGACGGTGACGTTGGGGTGCCGGGCCACCGCGCCCTGCACCAGCGCCACGCGTTCCGAAGCGGTCAGCAGCGTTTGCTTGTTCGGGTTGACCGCCACCACCACCACCACGTGGCTGAAGAGGCGCGCGGCCTGACGCACCACCGACAGGTGCCCCGCGGTGACAGGGTCGAAGCTGCCGGCATAGAGCGCGATGGTCATCACGACACCCCACGAACAGTCCCGGCCGTGCGGGCCCGGAAGGAAGGAAACCGCCACGACGTCGAGCCGAAGCGCGTCATGCGTCGTCCCGGACCAGGGGCCCCGCCGCATCCAGCAGCCCCGCCGCCATGCGCTTCACGGTGCCCGCCGCGGACCCCGGAGGCACGAGCCCCGGCGCGCTCGCGGAGAGCACGAAGTAGCCCTGGATGGCGGCGAACAGGCCCGCGGCCAGGGGGCGCGCCCGGCGCTTGCCCACCACCGCCGCGACGAGCGACTCCAACTGCTCCAGGTCCGCGCGCACCACCGCTTCGTACGCGACGCGCACTTCCGGCTGCCGGATGGCCTCCGCGCTGATGGTGACCCAGCCCGACACCGCCGCCACGTCCGAGTCCGGCCCGGTGGCGAGGAATGCGTCCACGAACGCGTCCAGCCGCCCCCGCGCGTCGTCCGCCGCGAGCCTCGAGGTCCGGGTGGCGAAGCGCTGCCGCGCGCGCGAGGCCAGCGAGCCCACCAGCGTCAGGAGGATCTCCTGCTTGTCCTTGAAGTGGTAGTGCACCAGCCCCGCGCTCAGGTTCGCGGCCCGGGCAATCTCCGCCACCGACGCGCCCTCGTACCCGCGCTCGGCCATGGCCTTGAGCAGCCCGGCGACAATCTGTTCCCGGCGCGCTTCGGTGTTGGAGGGACGGGGCATGGGCGATTTGTTTCTAGGTTGGGTGACCAACTTATAAACAGCGCCAGCGCGGACGTCAACCCGACCCGGGGGACGGGTCGGGAGGAGGCGCCAGGGAAGGGCAGGGGCCTAGAAGGTCAGCAGGGAGGTGACCTTGTCGGGGCCCAGCCGCTTCGCGCCCTCCAGGAAGTCGAGCGTGATGAGGAAGCTGAAGCCGACGAGCTGCCCGCCCAGGCGGCTGACGAGCCGGGCGGTGGCGTCCGCGGTGCCTCCGGTGGCGAGCACGTCATCCACGACGAGGATGCGCTCGTCCTTGAGGATGGCGTCCTCGTGCATCTCCACACCGTCCGCGCCGTACTCCAGGGAGTAGCGCTCGATGATGCGGCGGTGGGGCAGCTTGCCGGGCTTGCGGGCGGGGACGAAGCCCGCGTCCAGCGCCAGCGCCATGGGGGCGCCCAGCAGGAAGCCGCGCGACTCCACGCCCACGACCTTGGTGATGTGCTTTCCCCGGAAGGGCGCGGACATGGCGTTGACGACGCGGCCATAGAGGCGCGGGTCGGCCAGCATGGGGGTGATGTCCTTGAAGACGATGCCGGGCTTGGGGAAGTCCGGCACGTCGCGCAGGACGGCCTGGAGGTCGGAGACGAGCGTGGGGTCGAAGGACATGGAAGGGGGCTCTCCGGGAGGACGACGGTCAGTGCGGGTGCCAGCACCCTGGGCTTCCTGGGCTTCCAGGTGTCCGAGGCGGCCCGTGTCCCCGGCGCCGGGAGCGGCCGGCCGGGCGTGCCCCTGGACGGGGGCGCCTGGGGGAAGGGGCCGGAAGG
>NZ_RAWD01000463.1:0-5786 GCF_003612065.1 Corallococcus sp. CA047B | reverse complement strand
GGCCTGGACGGCGGGCACCTTCACGGGCGGCGGGGGGGCCACGTCTCCGGCCGGAAGCTCCTTGAGCTGACCGGCATCGTAGGCGCGGCTGGTCGGCAACACGGCCTGCGCGAACTCGCGGGACACGAGGCAGCGCCAGAAGCACAGCCAGGCGAGCCAGAAGCGGGCGAAGAACGACAGGGAGGCGGACGGGTCGGTCATCGGCCCCGGATAACAAAGCCCGAAGCCTTTGCAATTCGGCAACGACCGGAAGTGCCTGAAATGCAAAGGGCCTCACGGTTTCCCGTGAGGCCCTTTGTTTTCTTCATGGTGGAGGCGGACGGGATCGAACCGACGACCTTCGCATTGCGAACGCGACGCTCTCCCAACTGAGCTACGCCCCCAAAACGGACCACGACTGCCTGCCCTGCGCCCCGGCGGTGTTGGGACCGGCGAGGTGATGGGGCTAGTACCGAAGCCTGACCTTGCTGTCAAGCAGCTCGTTTTCACCAGCAACCCTGCGATTGACGTGCCGCGCAGCGGATGCCATAAAAACCGCTCTTCAGTACCGCATCCTTCCCGGTCCTCCGGGCTTCCATCTGGTTCATGTCCACCTCCCCTTCAAAGACGTTGAGCCCCACCGAGCTCGCGAAGCTTGAGCATTCGTTCGCTTCCGATCCCTCGTCGGATGCGTACAAGCCCCTGGCGGAGGCGTACCTCGACCTGGGGCGCTTCATGGAGGCCATGGTCGTCTGCAAGAAGGGCGTGAAGGCCCATCCGACAGCGGCCGATCCACGCCTCCTCCTGGCCCGTGTCTACGCGGCGCAGAACAAGGACAAGAAGGCCCTGGAAGAAGTCCAGGGGGCCCTCCAGGTCCAGCCCGAGGACAAGGCCGCCCTGCGCATGGCGGGCGTGCTTCAGATCAAGGGTGGCGAGTCGGAGACCGGCCGCGCCAACCTGCTCAAGGCCTACCAGGCGGATCCCGGTGACCCGGAGACCGTCACGCTCCTCCAGCAGTACAAGGTGGAGATTCCGCGCCCGGTCGCGCCCACGCCGGTGCTCGCGCCCGTGGCCACGCCGCCGCCCGCCGCCGTGGAGGCGCCCGCCGCCGCGACCCTTCCGGTGGCGAGCCCGCCCGTTTCCAGCACGCCCGTGGGCCGCGTCAGCGCGCCCGCGCAGGCCCGCACCGGCCCGTCCGGCGCCTCCCGTCCGGCGGAGGCCGGCACGCGTCCGCCCTCCCAGCGCCGCCCGCAGATCGTGGTGGAAGAGGTGGAGGACGACGAGGACGAGCCTTCGTCGCGCCGCAAGCCCGCCGCCGGTGGCAACCGCAGCAAGATGCTGTCGCTGGTGCTGCTGCTGCTCATCCCGTTGTTCGCGGGTGGCTACGGCTGGTACTCGGCGCAGGCGAAGAAGCGCGGCCGGGAGCTGAAGAAGAACCTGGACGTCGCCACCGAGCAGCTCAAGCACGACTCGTTCGTCAGCTACAAGAAGGCGTGCGAGGCGGCGGACCTGGCGCTGGAGGTGGATCCGGATTCCACCGCGGCCCACGGCTACCTCGCGTACGCGTACGCCATCCGCTGGGGTGAGCACGGCGGCGGCGACGACGCCCGTCGGCAGGCGGAGGAGCACCTGGCGGCGGCGCAGAAGACCCAGGAGCTCTCCAGCCACCTCATCGCGGCGCAGGCCCTGGTGAAGACCTACAGCGGCAAGGGCAAGGAAGCCCTCACCGAGCTGGATGCGCAGGTCAAGGACCTCAACGACAAGAACAAGGCCTCCTCGCTCCTGTACCTCACGCTGGGCCTCATCCAGATGAACGCCGGAGACCTGGAGCGCTCGCGCGACAGCCTGGAGCGCGCGCAGACGCTGGCTCCGGATGATCCGCGCGTCTACGCGGGCCTGGGCGCGGTGTACCGCCGGCTGGGCCAGGACAACACCGCCTGGAAGAACTACGACTTCGCGCTGCGCTACGAGAAGGACCACCCGGAGTCGCTGCTGGGCCGGTCGCTCTTGATGCTGGAGCAGGACGAGCCCAACTACGGGCTGGTCAACCAGATGATCAAGAAGCTGCTGGAGGTGGATCCGCCTCCCAGCCCGCGTCAGCTGGCCGCCGCGCAGCTCGCGCGCTCGCTGCTCATCGCCCGCGTGTCGCTGGCCATGCCCACCCTCAAGCCGGACGTGCAGCAGAAGCTGGCGGAGGCGACGGGCGTGCCGGTGGATGCCGCCAAGGCGAAGGCGGAGGTCCTCAAGGCGGAGGAGACCGGCTTCGCGCTCGACAAGCAGAACCCGGAGCTGAACCTCATCAAGGGCCGGCGCCTGCTGGCCGAGGGCAACTTCGACGCGGCCGCGGAGGAGATCCGCAAGGCCATCAAGGTGGACGCCAGCCGCGCCCAGTTCCACGTCGAGCTGGCCAAGGCCCTCATGGGCAAGCCGGGCGGCGAGAAGGAAGCCTCCGAGGCGCTGACGACCGCGCTCAAGACGATGGGCGACAGCCCCAAGCTGGTGGTGATGCTGGGCAACGCCTACCGCCGCCAGAACAAGCTGGATGACGCGCTCGCGCAGTACCAGCGCGCGGTGAAGGACCCGAAGGCGAAGAACCCCGAGGCCCGCCTCGCCATGGGCGGCATCTACCGGGAGCGCTCGGAGTGGGACAAGGCCAAGGAGCAGTTGGAGAAGGCCAGCCAGGAGTTCTTCGGTCAGCCGGACCGTGTCGCCATGGCCCTCACCGAGCTGGGCCGCGTCTACCAGGGCCAGGGCAACGCGGCCAAGGCCGACGAGTCCTTCCAGCGCGCGCTCACCTCCGACGAGGGCTACTCGCCGGTGTACTACTTCTACGCCGCGCTGCTCGCCAAGGACCCCAAGCAGACGGCCAAGGTCCGCACGCTGGCGCAGGAGTACGTGAAGCGCGAGCCCAAGGGCGAGTACCTCACCGACGCGCAGCGGCTCGCGGGCAATTGACTGGGCATGTAAGCCGCCCCCGGTAGCGCCCGCTGTCCCCCGCGCCGCGAATCCCCAAAGGGGTTCGCGGCGCTTCGTTTTTGAAGGGGGGCGACAAGGCAGGCTGATGTGGTGGGGAGGCTCCGCCTTGCCACCCCTGCCGGGTGACGGTATGGGAGGGGCCACCCACGTCCCCTCGGCCGGAAGCGAACACTCGGTCCGGGGCCACCTGTTGGAGTCTGCGTGAGCGCGCGTGCCCTGCCCCAGTCGTCCACCGCGTCCGACCTGATCTCCCTCACCAAGCCGAGCCTGTCCTCCCTGGTGCTCATCACGGCCGCGGGCGGCATGTTCCTGGCGCCGGGCCCCCTGGGCCCCGTGCGGGCCCTGGTGACGCTGCTGGCGACGGCGGGCACGGTGGGCGCGGCGAACGCGTTCAACTGCTACATGGAGCGCCACAGCGACCAGTTCATGGCGCGCACGCGCAACCGGCCGCTGCCCGCCGGGCGCATGGATCCCTCCACGGCGCTGTGGTTCGGCCTGTCGCTGGCGGTGGTGTCGCTGCCGGCGCTGGTGCTGGGCGCGAACCTGCTCACCGGCGTGCTGGGGCTCATCGCGCTGCTGAGCTACGTGCTGGCCTACACGCCGCTCAAGGCCCGCACGTCCGCGGCGATGTTGGTGGGCGCCGTCCCGGGCGCGCTGCCTCCGCTGATGGGCTGGACGGCGGTGACGGGCACGGTGGACGCGGGCGGCTTCGCGCTGTTCGCCATCATGTTCCTCTGGCAGATGCCGCACTTCATCGCCATCGCGCTGTTCCGCAAGGAGGAGTACGCGGCGGCGGGCCTCAAGTCGGTGCCCATCGAGCGGGGCGACGAGTCCAGCCGCGCGCAGGTGGTGCTCTACCTGGTGGCGCTGGTGCCGATGACGCTCCTGCCCTTCCAACTGCACATCGCCGGCACGTGGTACCTGGCGGCGGCGGTGGTGCTGGGCCTGAGCTTCCTCGGGATGGGAGCGTGGGGCTTCTTCAAGCACCTGGGGAAGCCCTGGGCGCGCCAGACGTTCTTGTTCTCGCTCGTGTATCTCACCGGCCTGTTCGCCGCGATGACGCTGGACCGCGTCCCGCACGGCTAGCGGGCCCGCGCGGCGGTTGTGTCGCGCGAGGACGCCCTTCATGCCCGACACCTCGGTTGCCACCCCGCCCTCGCCGCTGCTGCGCATCGAGGGGCTCACGCGTCGCTTCGGTGGGCGCACCGCCGTGGACGGCCTTTCGCTGTCCGTGCAGCCGGGGGAGATCCTGGGCCTGCTGGGGCCGAACGGCGCCGGCAAGTCCACCACCTTCCAGTTGCTCGCGGGCCTGCTCGCCCCGGACGCGGGGCAGGTGCACTTCGCCGGCCGCGTGCTCTGCCTGAGCGACCCCGCGCTGCGCCGCCAGATGGGCGTCATCTTCCAGAAGGGCAGCCTGGACGACCTGCTGACGGCCCGGGAGAACCTGCTGCTGGGGGCTCGGCTGTACGGCCTCTCCGGCGCGGACGCGAAGGCGCGCGTGGAGACGATGCTGTCGCTCATCGGCCTGTTGGACCGGGGCGACGAGCGGGTGGGCACCTGGTCGGGCGGCATGCGCCGGCGGCTGGAGCTGGCGCGGGCGCTGGTGCACCAACCGCGCGTGGTGCTGATGGACGAACCCACGCAAGGGTTGGACGAGGCGGCCTTCCGCACGTTCTGGACGCACCTCAAGCGGCTGCGCGACGCGCAGGGCGTCACGGTGCTGCTCACCACGCACCGCGCGGATGAAGCGGAAGGGTGCGACCGGCTGGCGGTGCTGGATGCCGGGAAGCTGGTGGCGTGTGACACGCCCCGGGCGCTGGCCTCGCGCATGGGCGGCGACATCCTCACGCTGGAGGGGCCGGAGCCGGAGGCCCTGGCCGCGCAGGTGACGCAGAAGCTGGGGTTGGAGGCGAAGGTGGTGGAGGGGCGCGTGCAGGTGGAGGCCGCGCAAGGACATGCGCTGGTGCCGCGACTGGTGGAGGCCTTCCCTCCGGGGCGGTTTGACTCCGTGTCGCTGCGCCGGCCCACGCTGGCGGACGTGTTCCTCCAGCTCACCGGGAAGGCGTTGGGGGCGGATGCGCCCGCGCCCGTGCCCGCGCCGAGGAAACGCCGATGAGCGCCGACATCCCCGTGCCTGTTCCTTCGTCCGTGGAGGCGCCGGCCGTGCCTGTCTCACGCCGTGAGCCGGGGACGCTCGCGCTGCAGTGGGCCACGGTGCGGGTGCTGCTCGCGCGCGACGTGGTGCGCTTCTTCCGTCAGCCCAGCCGGGTGATTGGCGCGCTGGCGCAGCCCATCCTGTTCTGGTTCGTCATCGGTTCGGGGTTCGCGGGCTCGTTCCGGGTGGAGGGCGCGCAGGGGCTGGGCTACCAGCAGTTCTTCTTCCCGGGCGTCGTCACGATGGTGGTGCTCTTCAGCGCCATCTTCGCGACCATCACCGTCATCGAGGACCGCAAGGAGGGCTTCCTCCAGGCGGTGCTGGCGGGGCCGGGGTCGCGGCTGGCGGTGGTGCTGGGCAAGGCGCTGGGGTCGTCCACCATCGCGCTGATGCAGGCGTCGATGTTCCTCCTGTTCGCGCCGCTGGCGGGCGTGGACGTGGGGGCGGTGGACTACCCGCTGCTGGCCGCGGTGATGGTGTTGTCGGCGCTGGCGCTGACCGGGATGGGGATGGCGCTGGCGTGGTGGGTGCGCTCCAGCGCGGGCTACCACGCGGTGATGAGCCTGGTGATGCTGCCCATGTGGGTGCTGTCCGGCGCGATGTTCCCGGTGAAGGGCGCGGGGCCGGTGCTGTCGTGGGTGATGCTGCTCAACCCGATGCGCTTCTCGGTGGAGGG
>NZ_RAWD01000462.1:0-5794 GCF_003612065.1 Corallococcus sp. CA047B | reverse complement strand
GCCTGGACGCGGAGCTGGCGAACGTCCTCGCGTCCCCTCCCCCCACGAAAGGCGAGGCCAGCCTCGGCTGGTTCGGGATGCTCCGTCAGGTTGACGACTGTCCCACCCCGCCCGCCGCGGCCTGCGCGCGGAGTGCCGGCCTGTTCCCCTACGCCACGCTGAACTTCGAAGGGGAGACAACGCCCCGGAAGATGCTCGAAACGCTGTGCGAGCGCTGCGCGCCCCAGGACAACCCCTGCGCGTCGGCCGTGACGCGCGCGTTGCAGGAGGCGGCACGTCGCGGCAGGCAGGACCTGGAGCTGATCCGCTGGAGCCTGGAGCACTCGGGGGCGGCGATGGTCACCGCCTGCCAGGACCTCGCCCGCCTGGCCGTGGGGCCCGCCGCCCTGTCGGGGCCGGATGTGGAGCCGCCCCTCCTGGCGCTGCTGGAGGAGCTGGCGCCCACGTGCGTGAAGACGGAGCAGCTGCCCGCGCCGCTCCTGAACGCGGCGGCGGTGCAGCAGGGCGCGCGGGCGCCCCGGCTCGCGTCGCTGTTCACCGGACGCACGGTGGAGACAGGGCCCATCGAACCGGATCAGACGGGCGGTCCGGGGGACGCGTTCCGGGCGTTCGATAAGGACGAGCTGTCAGGCGTGAAGCTGCCGGTGGGCACGGGCAGTGGCGGAACAGAGGGCGTGCTGCGGCTGGGCTACGCGCCGTCGCTGAAGCACATGGTGTCGTTCCAGGTGCGCGCCACGGGGCCGGGCACGCTGCGCGCCATCATCCGCACGCCGCAGGGCGTGGGACGCAGGGACAGCGAGGGCGGGGCCTTCCACGTCGATCCCACCGTCTGCCGCTTTCGCGGGACGGGGCGATGGGAGATCTGCAAGCCCGCCGTTCCGCTGCTCGACGTGGACGCGGTGAGCGTCCTACCGGAGCGGCCGGGCGTGGAACTGAAGGAGCTGGAAATCATCGGCGCCCGGTAGCGCGGGCGCCAGCAATCACGCGGCGTCGGAGCGGGGGTCCGACGTCGCTCGCGTGGGACTCAGGCGATGAGGCCGCGCTCGCGCGCAGTCTTGAAGATGCCGGACGCGTCGCGCTTCAACGCGGTAGAGACGTCCTTGACGATGGCGTCCGCCGACTTGGCGACCGACAGGTAGTTGTCGAACGTGCGCGTGAGGATGAGCACGCCCGAGATGATGACTCGCTGGAGGTTGTGCTGCAGGTCCGTGCCCTCGTACACCAGCCAGGACTGCTCACAGAACCGCCGGCCCTCGGCCACCATCTGGTTCAGGTGCGCGCGCTCGGTCGCGTCCGGAACCTTGGCCTTGGGGCTGATGGAGGCGATGTACAGAACGTTCGTTCCCAGCCGCTGGGTCGCCTCCTCCATCTGCGCCATGATGGCCGCGACGTCGTCCTTCGTCGGCGGGTTGTGCCAACGAGAGAAGAACACGCGGTCGATGAGTTCGGATTGGTACGTGGAAGTCACGAATCCTCCGGTGAAGCGAACGCTGAGAACTGGGGCGCCTCGTCTGGCGCGGCCCGCGCCGCAGGCCGGATTCTGTACCAGGATCGCAAGGGCGGTTGAAGAGTAGCGGACACACTCCTGTACCTTTGGCGCGCCTGTGTGCCAGCCACGCTGTCCAGCTGCAGTACAGCTGGACAACTCCGCCTGGGTCGCAACCGACACGCCCCGTTTTTCGGGCTGATCAGCGCTGCGCGGGACGTGCGCGGGCGGCCAGCACGGCTTTCACGTCTTCCAGGGTGAGCCCCAGCGGACGGATGGCGACGAGCACGTGGTAGAGCACGTCGGCTGCTTCCTCGGCGGCCCGGTGTGGATCCGCATCCGCGCAGGCCGTCACCAATTCCGCGGCCTCTTCGCCCAGCTTCTTCAGGCGCAGGTTGCGGTCCTCCAGCAGCCGCCGCGTGTAGCTCGGCTTCTCCCCTTCCGTTGAGGGCGTGGCCACGCGCTGGGCGAGCGTCGCGTCCAGGTGCGCGAGCGCATCCCAGCGGCCTTCACCGAAGCAGGTCTCATCGCCGGTGTGACACGCGGGACCGGCCTTCTCCACGCGAGCGAGCACCGCGTCGCCGTCGCAGTCCGCGCGCAGGGACACGACCTTCTGGGTGTTTCCGCTGGTGGCGCCCTTGTGCCAGAGGCCGCGCGTGCGGGAGCGGTAGTGCATCTCGCCGGTGGCGAGCGTGAGCTCCAGGGCCTCGCGATCCGCGTGCGCCACCATGAGGACGTCGCCGGTGCGCGCGTCCTGCGTCACCACTGTGACGAGCCCCTGTCCCTTGTCGAAGTTCAACGCCGCCACGTCCAGCTTCACGGTCTGCCTCCCGCGCCCAGCACTTCGCGCACGCGCGCCGCGAGCGCCGCGTTGGTGGCGATGCCGTCGCCGCCGAACGCCGTGCGCTGACCCTTCCAGTCGGTGAACACGCCCCCCGCCTCCTCGATGATGGGTTGCAGCGCCGCCGCGTCCCAGGGCGACAGGCCTTCGTCCACCATGGCCTCCGCGCGCCCGGTGGCGACGAGCAGGTAGCCGTAGCAGTCGCCCCAGGTGCGGGAGAGGGACGCCTGCCGCGACAGTTCGCGCCAGGCCGCGCCCTTCGTGGGGTTCTGGAGGAAGCGCTCGTCGGTGATCAGCACCACGGCCTGGGACAGCTCGGCCTGGGACGACACGCGTGCGGCGGTCCCGTTCCAGAAGCAGCCGAGGCCCGGGGATGCGACGAGCATTTCGTTGACGGCCGGGAAGTACGCCGCGCCCGCGAGGATGCGCTCGCCTTCCGCCACCGCCACCAGCGTGCCCCACAGGGGGACGCCTCGGATGAAGGTCTTCGTTCCGTCGATGGGATCGAGGATCCAGCGGCGCTTCGCGCCGGGCCGCGTCTCACCGAACTCCTCGCCCAGGAGGCCGTCATCCGGGAAGCGCTCCTCCAGCCACTGGCGAGCGGTCCATTCGGCGGTGCGATCCGCCACCGTCACGGGGGTGCCGTCGCTCTTGGTGTCCACGGCGATGCCGCTTCGGAAGAAGCCCAGCGCCACGTCACCGGCCTTGCGCGCCACGTCGCCAGCGGCCTCCATCAGGTCTCGGGAATCCACATTCATGTCGTGCTCCGGATGGGAAGGCCGCTGTCGCGCAGCAGGGATTTGAGGGCGCCGACCGTGGTGAGGCCGTCGTGGAGGATGCCCGCCACCAGGGCTGCGTCCGCTCCGCCCAGGGTCAGGGCCTCGCGCACGTGCTCCGCTCGGCCCGCTCCGCCGGAAGCGATGACGGGCACGTTCACGGCGTCCGCCACCTCGCGCGTCAGGCCCAGGTCGTAGCCCGTGCGAGCGCCGTCACGGTCGATGCTGGTGAGCAGCACCTCCCCTGCTCCGCGTCGGACGCACTCCCTCGCCCAGGCCACTGCGTCCAGGTCGGTGGGGCGCCGTCCGCCGTGCGTGTAGACGCGGTAGCGCGCCCCGTCCCGCTTCGCGTCGATGCTCGCCACCACGCACTGGGCGCCGAAGCGCTCCGCGCAGCCGGTGAGCAGTTCGGGCGTGGCCACCGCCGCGGAGTTGATGCTCACCTTGTCCGCTCCGGCCCGAAGTGCCCGGCCCACGTCGTCCACCGTGCGCACGCCTCCGCCCACCGTGAGCGGGATGAACAGGCGCTCCGCGGTGCGCTGGACCAGGTCCCACAGCGTCTCGCGCTCCTCCGCGCTCGCGGAGATGTCCAGGAACGTCACCTCGTCCGCGCCCTCTTCCTCGTAGCGCAGCGCCAGTTCCACGGGGTCCCCCACGTCGCGCAGGCCCTCGAACTGGACGCCCTTCACCACGCGTCCGCCCTTCACATCCAGGCAGACGATGAGCCGTCGGCTGAGCATCACGTCACCTCCAGGGAGACACTGCCCTTCATGCTGAAGACGACGCCGGAGTCCACCATCGCGTCCCGAAGCGCGAGCCCCAGCGCCTTGAAGGCCGCTTCGGTGAGGTGGTGGCTGTCCCGGCCACGCAGGACGCGCAGGTGCAGCGTGATGCGCGAGTGCTCGCAGAACGAGCGCATCCAGTGCTCGTACAGCCGGTTCTTCAACGGGCCCCGGTAGTAGAAGCGCCCGCCCGCGTCCAGGCACGCCTGCACCAGCGCGTCGTCCATGGGCACGGTGCGCTCGCCATAGCGCGCCGCCGTGGCTGGCACCACGCGTTGCACGGCGGTGCCCAGGGTGATGGCCACGTCCTCCATCAGGTGGTGGCGCAGGTCGCCCCGCGCGTGCAGCGTCAGGTCCAATCCCGCGTAGCGCGCGAAGGTGGAGAGCATGTGGTCGAAGAACTTCAGGCCCGTGTCCACCCGGGCCACGCCCGAGCCCCGCGCCAGCTCCACCGTGACCTTCGTTTCCTTCGTCTCCCGGACGACCCGGGTGTTCGTTCCCGTGCTCATTGCGCGAACTCCTGCGCGACCGCGCGCGCGTCCAGCCGTCCCGTGTACAGCGCCATGCCCACCACCGCCCCGTGCGCGCCCACCTTCGCGAGCGCCCGCAGGTCCTCCAGGGTCGTCACGCCTCCGGACGCGTAGAGCCGGTGCCGGCTCGTGCGAGCCACCTCTTCCATCAAGGGCAGGTCCACGCCTCCCAGCTGCCCCTCCTTGTGCACCGCCGTGACGAGCATCCCGCCCAGCGGCAGCGGCTCCAGCGCGGACAGCACGTCGCGGATGTCCCGGGCACTGCCCGACGTCCAGCCGCGCGTCACCACCTCACGGCCCTTCACGTCCGCGGCCACCACCACGCGTCCCGGGAAGCGCTCCGTGACTTCGCTGAGCCACGCGAGGTCCTCGATGGCGCGGGTGCCGACGACGACCGAGGACGCCCCGCCCGCGAGCACCGCCTCCACGCGCGAGCCATCACGCACGCCGCCGCCCACCGTGAAGGTGAGCCCCGGGGCATGAGACACCAGCCGCGTCACGACGTCCGCGTTGGACCCCTTGCCCAGCGCCGCGTCCAGGTCCACGACATGGAACGTGCGGAAGCCCAGGGCCAGCCACTGCTTCAGTGCCTCCAGCGGATCATCCACGCGCACGCGCTCCGCTTCATAGGAGCCGCCCACCAACTGCACGCACGCACCTTCCCTCAAGTCGATGGCCGGAATGGCGATCACGGGGCCACCTCCTTCAGGAACGCCTGCACGAAGCGCACGCCCGCCTGGGAGGACTTCTCCGGGTGGAACTGCACGCCCAGCACCTTCCCGCGCCGCACCGACGCTGGGAACCGATCCTCCTCGTGGGTCGTCCAGCCCACGACGTCCGCCGGATCCACTGCGCGACAGACATAGCTGTGCGCGAAGTACACGGAGGCCAGCTTCGCGGACGCCAGCGCCCGGTCCTCCTCCACGTCGTTCCACCCAATCTGCGGAACCTGCCGCGCCGTCAGCCGGGTCACCCGCCCCTGGAAGTAGCCCAGCCCCTGGCCCGCGCCCTCGTCGCTCTCATCGAAGAGCAACTGCATGCCCAGGCAGATGCCCAGGCACGGCAGGCCCGCGTCCAGGGCGCGCCGCATCGCCTCGCGTCCCGGGGCCAGCCGCGCCGCCGCCGCGCCGAACGCGCCCACGCCCGGCAGCACCAGCATATCGGTGTCGAGCGCACGCAGCGGATCCTCCTGCACCCGCACGTCCACGTCCGGCGCGGTGGCCAGGGCCTTCGCCAGCGAGTGCAGATTTCCAGCGCCATAGTCGAACAGGGTCACTCGCATCACAGCGCCTCCTTGAGCGCCTTCAGCGCCGTCGCCATCAAGGGCCAGGGACCACTGCCGATGCGCAGCGCGTCCCCCACCCCGGCGAGTCCTTCGA
>NZ_RAWD01000461.1:0-5796 GCF_003612065.1 Corallococcus sp. CA047B | reverse complement strand
GGGGCACGGCGGGGACGCGGAAGAGTTGTGGGGGCTTCGCGCCGCGGATCCGCAGGCCCGTACGGGGCAGGCGGGCGCGGCGGGGGCGAAGGGCACGGGCGCGAAGGGCGATGCGACGGCGGGACCGGGTTCCGGTCCGCTGCTGCCTCGCAACCGCGACCTGGTGAAGCGGTACTTCGGTGGTCGGTAGTCCAGCAGGGGGAATCGACGTGGCAGCGGAGCTTCTGAGTCCCGCCGAGGCACAAGGCGCGGCGGATGTAGCCTCCCGGCTCAAGGCCGGGCTCAACCAGGTGATGCTCGACCAGGAAGGGGTCGTCGAGCAGGTCGTGGTGGCAGTGCTCGCCCGGGGCCACGTGCTCCTGGAGGGCCTGCCCGGCCTGGGCAAGACGGAGCTGTGCAAGGCCCTGGCGCGGCTGCTCGCGCTGCCCTTCCGCCGCATCCAGTTCACCCCCGACCTCTTGCCCGGCGACATCACCGGCACCTACGTGCTGGAGGGAGAGGCCCGCCGCGACTTCGTCTTCCGCGAAGGGCCCCTCTTCGCGAGCCTCGTGCTCGCGGATGAAATCAACCGCTCCAGCCCGAAGACGCAGTCCGCGCTGCTGGAGGCCATGCAGGAGCGCTCGGTGACGGTGCTGGGCCAGACGCGGCCCCTGCCCGACCCGTTCTTCGTGCTCGCCACGCAGAACCCCATCGAGCTGGAGGGCACCTACCCGCTGCCCGAAGCGCAACTGGACCGCTTCCTCTTCCGCATCCTGGTGCCGCCCGTGGGCGCGAAGACGCTGCGCACCCTGCTCACCACGCGCGTGCGCGGCGCGCCTCCCGCGCAGGAGCCCGTGCTGGACGCGGAGGGCCTGTCGCGCCTGTTCGCCGCCGTGGACCGCGTGCACCTGCCCGGCCCGGTGGCGGACTTCATCGGCCGGCTGGTGGAGGCCTCCGACCCGCGTCAGGCCTCCGCCCCCGACGCCGTGCGCCGCTTCGTGCGCTTCGGCGCGAGCCCCCGCGCGGCCCTGGCCCTGGCCGCCGCGGGCCGCGCGCTCGCGCTCCTGAACGGCCGACCCAACGTGGGCTTCGATGACGTGGTGGCCGCCGCCTCCTCCGTCCTCAACCACCGGCTGGTGCTGGCCTACGAGGCCTCCCTGGAGAAGGTGACCGCGCCGGACGTGGTGCGCGAGCTGCTCAAAGCCGTCCCCGAGGTGCCCCGTGGCTAGGCGCGTGCTGCTCGCCGTGGGCCTGCTCTGGACGACGCTCGCGGGCGCCACCGATACGCCTGCGACGGCGGTGACCGCCATGGCGGAGGCCGCGGAGGCGGCGGACAAGGCCTCCGGCTACCGCGAGGTGGTGGAGACGCCGGAGACCTTCCCCGAGCAGGGCGACCTCAAGGCCACCCTGCGCTCCGTCACGCTGGTGCCGCAGCGGGGCTACACCCCCATCCAGGTGACGGTGCACAACAGCAGCGGCCAGCCGCGCCCGGTGCGCCTGTCCATCCACAGCCAGGGGCGCGTCACGGAGCGCTCGCTCCAGTTGGGGCCGCGCGAGCGCGTCGTCACCTACCTGATGCTGCCCTCGGACATCCAATCCGGGCAGCTCCACATGGACTCGCCCGGGATGCCCACCGCCACCGAGGGCTTCTACCTGGACAGCTACCGGGGCGCGCGCGTGATGGTCCTGGGCGACTTGAAGTCCTTCGTGAGCACGACCCAACTGGACCGCGCGGAGGAGAACCGGGAGCCGCTCGTCGCTACGCGCTTCCTTGATGCGCGCGTGGCCCCTCGCGAACTGGCCGCGTACGTGGGCTACGACGCAGTGCTCGTGACGGCGCCGCCGGGAGAGGTGCCCGACGACGTCTGGGCCGTGCTGGAGTCCTTCGCGCTGGTCGGCGGCCGCCTGGTGCTGGCCCAGCCGCCGGCCAATCCGCGCCTGCACTTCCCGCTGCTCCAGGACACCGACGCGGAGCTGGCTTCGTATGGCTTTGGTCAGGTGCGCCAGTTCCTCGGCTGCCGTGACACGCCCGGGTTGTGCGGGCAGCGGCTCGCGGAGGATGCGGCCGGGGCGTCCGGCGTGGTGGTGCCCGCGGGGCCGCCACCGCGGTGGGACCGCAGCAGCCTCTTGCGCGACGGGAGGGCGCCACTATTGGAAAGCGCGCGCGCGCCCGTGGGCCGCTTCATGCTGCTCATCTTCCTCTTCACGCTCGCGGCGGGCCCGGGTGGATTGATGCTCGCCCGGCGCAAGGGGCCGCTGGCGGTGCTCATCGCCGTGCCCACGCTGGCGGCCATCACGTGTCTGGGACTGGTGGCCTGGTCGGTGCTGGTGGACGGCTTCCGCGTGCACGCCGCGCGCTACAGCCTCACGTTGCTGGACCGCGAACGCTCGCGCGCGGTGACGGTGGGCCTCACCGCCTGGTACGCCAACCTGACCGAAGGGGGCGTGAGCATGCCCGCCTCCAGCGTGCTGTTGTCCCCCATGGAGCCGGAGGATCCGCCGAGCGGCCTGGACTGGACGCGGGGGATGGTCCTGCGCGACAGCTTCCTGCCCTCGCGCACCTACCGCGAGTGGGGCGAGGTGGCCGTGCTCCCGTCGCGGGCGCGGCTCACCGTGCGCAAAGCGGAGGACGGGATCGTCGTGCAGAACGCGTTGGGGGCGGCGGTGGAGGCGGGCCGCGTGCGCTTCCAGGGACAGCTCTGGGACCTGCCCGCGGTGGCGGATGGCGCCGAGGCGAAGGCCGAGCTCATCACCAGCGAGAAGAACGTGGCGCTGCTCGACCTCGAACAGAATCATCCGTTGAGCCTGACGTACCAGCCGGGCCTGCGCTTCCCGGCGGCGGCGTCGGCGCTCGATGGCGACCTGCCCGATGGCGACTTCCTGGTCCGCCTGGGCGGCCGGGGCTTCGCGCCCACGGCGGCGGTGGACGTGGATCTGGAGGCGGGGGTGCACCTGATGCGCGGTGGGTTCGAGGAGGTGCGGCCATGAGCCTGTTGGAAGTGAAGGGCCTGCGGCGCGACTATGGAGCGCTGCGCGCGGTGGACGACGTGACCTTCTCGCTGGAGGCCGGCGGCATCCTGGGCTTCATCGGTCCCAACGGCGCGGGCAAGAGCACCACGCTGCGCATCCTGGCCACGCTGGACGTGCCAACCGCCGGAGAGGTGCTGCTGGACGGCAAGTCCCTGGTGGACGCGCCGGATCAGGCCCGGCCGCTGCTGGGCTACATGCCGGACCGCTACGGCACCTACGACGACGTCACCGTGAGGGAGTTCCTGGACTTCTTCGCGCGCGCGTACGGGCTGAAGGGCGCGCAGCGGCGGCAGCGGGTGGACTCGGTGATGGAGTTCACGGGGTTGATTCCCCTGGCGGAGAAGCTCACCACGGAGCTGTCCAAGGGCATGCGTCAGCGCGTGGCCCTGGGGCGCACGCTGCTGCATGACCCCCGGCTGCTGTTGCTGGACGAGCCCGCGGACGGCCTGGATCCCCGGGCGCGCATCGAGCTGCGGGAGCTGCTGCGCGCGCTGGCGGATCAAGGCAAGGCGGTCATCATCTCCAGCCACATCCTCACGGAGCTGGCGGAGATCTGCGACTCCTGCGTCATCATCGAACAGGGGCGCCTGCTGGCGCAGGGGCGCGTGGAGGACCTGCTGCGCTCGGGCGCGGACGCTTCCCAGGTGGTGGAGCTGGTGGTGCGTCTGGCGGCGGGAGCCGAGGGCGAGGCGGTGGGGGCTCGCGCGGAGCGGCTGATGTTGGAGCAGCCGCGCGTGAAGGACGTGACGCGCGAGGCGAGCGCGCTGCGGGTGCGATTGGAACTGGAGCCGGGCTCGGGCCCGATGCAGGCGGAGGCCGCCGCGGCGGCGCTGCTGGCGGCGCTGGTGGCGCAGGGGTTGCCGGTGTGTGCCTTCAGCCCGCGCGAGCGCAACCTGGAAGATGCCTTCATGACGGTGACGAAGGGGAGGGTGGCGTGAGCACGCAAGCAAGTCCGGCGTCGGGTGCGTCCGAGGCGGTCCCCGTCTCCCCGGCCGGGGTGTCCGACCGGTGGGAGAAGTGGGGCGACCGGCTCAACCCGCTGGTGGTGAAGGAGGTGCGGCAGGGGCTGCGCACGCGCGTCTTCTGGGTGTGCTTCGGGCTGCTCTTGCTGTCGTGCCTGGTGCTGTCGCTCATCGCGTACGTGAACACGCGGGGGACGTCGTATTCGCGCGAGGGGCGCACGTACTTCTTCTCCTTCTTCGTGTGCCTGGGGCTGGTGCACTTCGGGGTCATCCCCTTCAACGCGTACCGTTCGCTGGCGCGCGAGCGCGAGGACGAGACGTGGTCGCTGCTGCTGCTCACGGGGCTGGGGCCCCGGCGCATCCTGGGCGGCAAGGTGACGTCCTTCCTGGTGCAGGCGGCGCTGTACGCGTCGGCGGTGGGGCCGTTCCTGCTGTTCAGCTACTTCCTCAACGGCATCGACCTGCCCACCATCCTGATGGTGTTGATGCTGGGCGGGGCGTGGCTGATGTTCCTCACGTTCGCGTCGGTGTGCGCGGCGACGCTGGCGGACGGGCGGCTGGGGCGGGCCTTCGTGCGCTTCGCGCTGGTGGCCGCGCTGGTGGTGACGTTCTTCCAGGCGCTCACCTTCATCTTCGTGATGACGGAGGGCCGGGGGCGCGGGTTCTCCTTCGACAAGGAGTTCTTCCTGGCGCTGGGCGCGGGGCTGTGGCTGCTGCTGTCGGACGGGTGGCTGCTGTTCGAGGCGGCGGTGGCGCGGCTGTCGCTCGTGACGGAGAACTACACGCGGCATCCCCGGCGGGTGCTGGTGGTCCAGACCGTGCTGACGTTCCTGGGCGTGGCGGCGGTGTGGTGGTTGCTGGACCGGGACCACGACGTCCCGAGCGTCGCGGGCATCCTGGGCGGGCTGCACCTCATCCTCACCGGCCTCTTCACGGTGTCGGACGTGGATGGCCAGTCCCGGCCGCTGCGCGCGGGCACGCGGCCCTGGTCGCTCTTCAGGACCGGCGCCCTGCGCGGCTTCCGGCTGTCGGTGTTGCTGCTGCTGGGCTGGGCGGCCGGGTGCGCGGGGCTGCTGTGGGCTTCGGACCCTTCGACCGAGGGAATGCGCATGGGGATGGCGCTGGTGGCGCTGGCGCTCTACGGCGTCATCTACCTGTCGGTGGCGCTGCTGCTGGGACGGATGCCGAAGTCGAGCCGGTTCGCTTCTCCCGTGTCGGTGCGGTTGCTCTTCGTCGCGGCGGGGGCGCTGGGGGCCGGGGTTCCTCCGCTGCTGGCGGTGTTCCTGGGGCTGGAGGCGGGGGACGAGTTGATCAACCTGCTCAACCCCGTGGTGGGGACGCTGAACTTCGGTCGCTATGACTGGAATGATCCGTCCGGTCTCCGGATGCCGCCGGAGCTGCTGTTGTGCGTGGCCCTGGTGGCGCTCCTGTGCGCGTTCGCGGCGGACCGGGTGCTTGTCCGGCGCGAGCGTGAGGCCCACGCGCCGTGAGTTCGCGGCTGGACGAGGCGGAGGTGGCGCGGCTGGTGCCGGGGTTGAGCCTGGCGCTGCCGCGCGTGCCGCAGCGGGGACGGGTGGGCGAGGTGCGCGCCACGTCCGCGGGCAGCGCGATGGAACTGCACGACTTCCGCATGTACCAGCCGGGAGACGACCTGCGGCAGCTCGACTGGAACGCGGTGGCGCGCACGGGGGACCTGGTGTTGCGCGTGCGCCAGGACGAGGTGTCGCCGCGCGTGGAGGTGCTGCTGGATGGTTCGCGCAGCATGGGGCTGTCGCCGCGCAAGGCGGCGGGGGCGCGCGAGGTGGCGCTGCTCACGGTGGAGGTG
>NZ_RAWD01000460.1:0-5807 GCF_003612065.1 Corallococcus sp. CA047B | reverse complement strand
CCCGTCCCCCGCGTCCCGACCCTTTCGCGAGTCATGACAGCCATGTCAGCACCCGGCCGGGGGCGGCTCCGCGGCCTCCCGGAACCTGACAGGCGTGTCAGTCTTTCCGGACCGTGCTTGCGCATCATGCGAGTGGGCGCGCCCACCTGACAGGACCTCCCCGGGCTGGCCCGCTTCATGCGAGGGTCCCGGCGAATTCCAGGCCGTCAGGCCCTGGGGGAGGATTCACATGCGACGTGGATGGCTGGGCATGGCGCTGCTGGTGCTGGCGGCCTGTGGTGAGGATGAGAGCCTGGAGGTGGCGCTCGCGGAGGTGAACGGCTCCGGCATCACCGGGACGCTGTTCGTGGAGGAGACGCCGGGCAAGTCGGGGCTGGGGGAGACGCGCTTCGCCTTCACCGCCATCGACAACACGGCGATCGCCGCGGGGGCCACCCCCAGGCCGATGGTGGGCTTCCTGCACGAGGGCCGGTGCGCGACGCTCGGCATCTCCGAACACACGGAGGGCTTCGAGGCGGACAGCTACGCGCGGCAGAAGTACTACGCCGTCGACGGGCACGAATACCACGCGGATCAGGTCGACGCGTACAAGGGCTCGCACGCCTTCGCCATCCACCTGCGGGTGACGGACTTCACCGACGACAGCGGCGCGGTCCTGGCCTGTGGCGACCTCTGAGGCACGTGCCGACATGGAACCGTTGACCGAGTCCTCCGACGTCGTCCGCTGGCTGCGCGCCGAACGCGCGAACCGGGGGTTGGCGCGCATCGAGTTGTCCGCCGCCTTGAAGTACCGGGGTGAAATCTACGACGACACGCTGCTCTTCACCGCACCGGATGGGACGCTGACCTTCGGCACCCTTCCCGACGAACAGCGCACCCAGGTCCAGGCCCTGCTGCATCAGCACCACGCGGAAGAGACCGCGCGCGGGAACATCGAGCTGTCCGTGGTCTGCGAGGCCACCTCCGCGCCCAGCATCCGGCTGACGGACGAGCTGCAACGTCACCGCGCCGAGCAGGAGCAGGCCCGGGCCGAGGCCCACTTCGACACCCGGCCCTACGGACGCGCGCTGGCGCAGCGGGTGGCCGAAATCCTGGATGCCGGAGGCGAGCTGTCCGTCACCATCGATCCCCGGGAGGGCTTGCTCCGGGCGCTGTGGAAGCCCGACAGTGGAACGTATGCCTATGGGCTGCGGTACGCGCAGGGGGACTCGGAGGCATTGGTGACGTTCGCGTCGCGGGATGAGTTCATCGGCTGGCTCGCCGAACGCAGCGACGAGGTCTTCGCCAAGGAAGACCGGCCCGACGATCCGCTCGCGTGGGGACACGGGACGTTCGACCGCGCGTTCTTCGCCCGGAAGACGGGGCAGCGGTCGTAGCGGGTCCGCGGTGGGAGCCCCTTCGTCCAGGAGACGAAGGCGCTCCTGAGTTCGCTGACACCCTCCCGCGTCCGCATTCCTCCCTCCCATTCCCCAGGTAGGCTGGGTTCTCATGCCGCGTCCGCGAAACGCCAGGGCCTCGCGGGCCAGGAGAACCCATTCATGTCACCCCTACCTGTTAAGTTTGAAGGATGGAGGTGACCCGTGATGTCGCTGCCCTCTTCGGTCATTCCCGTGGTGCTGGTGGCCCTGGTCGGTTCGGCGGCGGTGGCCCAGACCGGGACTCCCCCAGGACGGGAGCGCAAGGCCCGGCAGCTCACGCTGCGCGCGGAGGAGCCCCCGGTGCTGCATCCGCTGCGCGTCGCCGCCCGGGAGCTCACCACCGTCACGTTCGATGCGCCCATCGTTCCGGACTCCGTGGACCGGGCCGCGCTCGCGCCGTTCTTCTCGCGCGTCGGGGTCTACGCGGACGCGCTCGTGCTCAAGGCGTCCGTGGACCTGCCGGAGGGACGCGGGCCCGTCATCACCGTGCGCTTCGCTGGTGAGGGTGCTCCGGCCCAGGTGGGGTTCGTGCTCACGACCGTGGACGCGGAGGTGGATTCGCAGGTGGAGGTCTTCCGGCACGGGCGCACCGCGCAGGAATTGGGGAAGGAATTGGCGGACCTGCGGGCCCGGTGCGCCGTCACCGAGGCGGGCTTCGCGACGCTGCGGGCGCAGTGCGCGCTCAGTGGGTTGGGCGGCGCGGTGCTGTCGGGGGCGGTCACTCCGGATGGCGTTGCCGTGAAATATCTTTTGAAGCCCATCGTGCAGCCGGGACTGAGCACGGTGAGTTCTCATGTGCTCTACCGTTCCGGGAGCACGCTCGTACTGGCGACCACCCTGAGCAACCCCGACGAAACACGTCCTTGGGTCCCAGGCTTCATGCGCGCGACACCCCATGCCCCCGATGGACGTGTGCTGACGCCTCATGAGTATCCGCTGCTCATGCGTGAAAGACGGCTGGAGCCCGGCGCTCGCGCCCCTGTGGTGGTGGAGTGGTCCGTCCCTCCCGAAACTCCTCCCGGCACGCACTTCACCCTGGAACTGATGGACACGACCGGCGAATGCAGCGTCCGGTGGGAGCAGGTGACGCCATGAGCGGCCCTGACAGGCTTTCGGTGGAGGCAGAGGCAACACGGCAGCGGATGGATGCACCCGCCTTACAAGTGTTGTCCCTGGATGCACTTCCTCCTGGCACACGGGTAGGCCGCTGGGAGGTCCTGCGCCGTCTGGCGGCGGGGGGCTATGGCACCGTCTACACCGTGCGAAGGGCCGGCAGCCCCCGCGCCCGGGGATATGCCCTGAAGCTCGCCCGCGACTTCGACAGCCCCTGGTTCTCGCGCGAGGCGGACATCCTGTCCCGCTTGCGGCACCCAGGCGTGCCCCGCCTGCTGGCCTCCGATGCATGGCGGCCGGGTGCGGGGAGCTATCCGTTCCTGGTGATGGAGCACGTGGAGGGTGAGTCGCTCTACGCGTGGTCCAGCGCGCGCAATCCCACGGCGCGCGAAGTGGGTGTATTGCTCGCACAGGCCGCGGAGATATTGGCCTTCGCGCACCAGCGCGGTGTCCTGCACCGCGACTTCAAGGGCGACAATGTCCGGGTCCAGCCCGGGGGACGGCTCAAGCTCCTGGACTGGGGCGCGGGCTGGCATCAGGAGGCGACTCCCCTCACGGGCACGGGCCAGCTTCCTCCTGGCACCACGCACTACTACAGCCCCCAGTTGCACAACTGGCGGGCCTCCGCGCACCTTCCGCACGCGGGGAAGTCACCCAGCTATTCGGTGGCGGATGAGTTGTATGCCCTGGGCGTGTCCTTCTACCGACTGCTGACGGAGACATATCCCGCGTCAGCGCTGGGCGTGGATGGCTTCAGACTGGGAGAGGACGGCACGGCTCCCGCTGTCTCGTTGCTCAGCCCGCGTGTACCCAGGGCGCTCGCATCCCTCATCGACCGGTTGCTCGCCTTCGAGCCCGAAGCGCGGCCACCGAGCGCATCCGCCCTGGCCTCCGAAGTCCGGAGCGCCCTGGCCCACGCGGATGCGGAGTGGGACGTACCGCTATTCGACTGGGCCTCCTCGCCCTCTCCGCAATCGCGCACCACCCAGGAGGAAGCGGGTGCGGCGGGACCGGTGGCGCCTGGGCAGGAAGGGGCGCTCCAACATGCGCGCCTCCAACGCAGGGACCAGTTGCAAGGGCTGCGCGATGTCCGGGAACTGCGTCGTCGTGCCCCCGCGCACGTCGCTCACATGGAAGCACGAGCCATCCTCGCCGCCAGTCCGGTACGACGCCGTCAGGTGCTGCGAACGGCGTGGCAATGGGGTGTCTTGGGAATCCTCCTGTTGCCCCTGGTCTGGCTGACCTGGAGCCTGGGAGCTCTCCGGAAGCAGGAACCGACCAGCGCATCCGTCGTCATCTCCGCTGCACGACCCGCTTCACCTTCGATGGCGCCGCTGACAATGCCCGACCAAGCTGCCGCGCCGGGGGCGGCCCCCTCTTCCCATGCGCCGCGCCCGCTGGAGAAGACCGCCATGACAGTTCCCTTGAAGCAGGATCGCGCATCCCGCGCACGCTCACTGATCCGAGGCTGCACGTTGGCTGTTGGCGCGGCCTCCACCCTGGTCGCCTGCGCGAGCACGCCCTTGCGGCCCGAACCCCAGCGCTGTCCTCAAGCCGCCTTGGACGCAATGAAGGAGCTGTGGTTGCGCAGGGATGGCAGGGCGGACGTCACCCTCGACATCCGCTACCCCTGGCGGATGGATGCCCCCAACGTCACCGTTCGCGACGGCGAAATTGTCAGCGTCCTGCAGGATCAACACGGTCGTCTTCCTGGGGGCACCCTGCTCTACGGGCGGCTGTGGACAGGAGGAGAGCGGGTCTTCGGCCACTACACCCGGGTGGAAACGCCCGACGGCCACACCCATCCCGTCTGCTTCGTCATCGGGAACCCTGGGGAAGGCTGGTGGAAGGAAGAGGGCTCCAAGCCCGGCGCAGTCATCGTGCCTCGCACCGTGGGCTACACCGTCGTGGACGCCTTTCCCTGAAGCGCCCCAGTCCGACCGCTGCGCGCCGAGCCTCCGAGGCGCGCAGTCCACGGAAGCCAGGAGCTGCGCCTTCCATCCGGGCTACTCCAGCAGATCCAGCATGGCCAGTGGCTCCCTGGCCTCCAGGAGGTCCAAGCGGTGACGGGCCTTCACCGCCAGTTCGAGCGGCTGTACCCCGTGACCAAACCAGGCATGAGCGATCCGGTCGATCCCCGCTCCAATCAGGGGCGCGACGGTCCGCAAGCTGGCGCGCAGCGCGACGGCATCCGTCTTTCCCCCGTGCAGCACCAGATTGCGTTGACGGTAGAGCCGGCGAAAAGCTCGCACCGCGTACCCTTCAACGTCTTTGAGCTTCTTCTGGGGATCCTTGAGCAGCCCGTCCATTCGTGCGACCGCCGCCTTCTGGCTCCAATCCTCCTCGGCCCAGGGAAGAGGCTGGGCCTGACGGATGGCATTGCCCATCAGGGCCGCGCGGTCGCGACCACGCGCGCACTGTCGGAGCTGCGCCCGGAGGGGACTGTCATTGTTCCTGCCCTGGAGGGATGCCAACAACGTCAGCTCGGCTCTTGGAAAGGAGCAGGCCACCAGGGAAGCCAGTCGGTCACCCGCAGGTGATTTCTGACCATCCCCTGGCGCGACCAGCAGCGCCTCGATGGCCGCCCATCCCGCGGCGACCGCGACCACCGCGGGAGCATCGAGTTGCCCCAGCAATTCGAAGGCGGCATCCACCCGGCTGGGGGCTCCGTACTCGAACAACTGGGCTTGACGCTCCAGGCTCCGGACCTCGACGCGCCGCTGGCGACGCAGGGGGAGTGGATGATTGACGCCTTCGACGTACGCATGCTCACCGGGCCGCATCTGATGGCCCGCGCCAATCAGAAGCCGGGCGGCCAGCTTCTCCACGGTCTCCGAGGCGCGCTCGACCGCGGAATAGGCGTCGCGACAACGAATGGTCAGCAGCCAGCCTCCGCCCTGGCGGACATGGGTTGGATCGAAGCCGTTCGTGGAGAGCCACTTCGAAACCGCGGGGCGTCACACCACTGCGATGGTGGAAGCCCCGGGGTCCCTAAGTAGGTCGCCGGAAGTTCCGAGACAAATGCCGGTCGCATGCGCATTTTCTGGACCATGCGACCGGCAAGGAGCCCCGCCGAACTGGGGCTGACAGCAGAGGACAGGCGGAAGCTGGAGCATGCGCTGCGAAGCGTGCGCGACGCTCGCCACTTTCGTCGGCTACTGGCCGTGAGACTCCTCGCAGAGGGCAAAGGCCCGGGCGAGGCTGCGCATCTGGCAGCCCTGAGTCGGCCAGCCGTCTACTTCTGGCTGGAGCGCTATCTGGCGCAGCGTACCCCCG